>JAWSUF010000013.1 GCA_033549365.1 Acidobacteriota bacterium | reverse complement strand
CGCTTCCGAGATCGGCGCATTTACCCTCAACTTACTCCGAATGTACGGAATGAGGTGCAGTATGAAGCATGATCCTTCATCCAGGGGCTGTAGGGTGCGCACAGCAGAGGCTGGAAGCCGTAATGATGAGCGAAGTAAAGATGTTCCGTGTTGAAGACCGGCTTGCCCGAACCATCCCGACCGAGAACGACATGCTTCATGTTGTCATAGAGGATCTCGGCCGGGACGCCGCCCAGATACCGAAAACCCCGGATATGTCCGTCCATGAACGTCTCGAGCGTACACCGTTTGACGAACTCGACATAACCGGCCCGGCTGAAGCCCAAGATCAACATGAAGACGAAGATCTTGCTTGTCCGGCCGTCCGGTTCCTGGACCAGAAACTCCCCCCAATCGAACTGGGCCTGGCGCCCTGGCTCGGTCTCGAACCGGATATAAGCCAATCGCGTCTTCCGGGATTTAACCTCCCGGACGAAGCGTTTCACGGTTTCGTAGCCTCCTGCATATCCATGGCTTTTCAGCCGGTCGAAGATCCAGGTCGCCCTGTAGCTGTCTTCATCGAGGAAGTCCCGAATCATCTGCTCATAAGGAGCCAAAATGGTTTCTTGACGCTTGGTTTTCCGATACCGGGGAAAATCGGGATTGGCAAGATGCATCCGGACGGTTTTCCGGTGCAGGCGAAGCTCCTTGGCGATCGCACGGATGCTTTTCCCGCTTCGGTGCATGGCTTGAATGTCCATGTAAATCTCCTTGGTGATCATTCGGTAGCACCTCCTCGCTCTGAGGAGACGATACCACTTCAGTCCCAAGGTGGTACACTTTTCGTGACCATAACTGGTACATTATTCCATGACCATCGACACGGACAGCCGGGGATAGCTGATATCCGGCAGTAGATCGACGCTGAGCTGGCGGAGAGAGACGAACCCGATCAGGATGACGCCGATGTAAAACATCATCGTCGTCACAGGGCGGTCGATGGCGGTTCGGGCCAGTCTCATGTCGTTTTCGCCCGGAGGCCGCCTCCGGACCTGCTCTCAATATAAAGACGCTCGAACATAGAGAGTTGCATCATCACCTCATTAACCCCGAGGCTCTCGACTAAAGTGTATAACACAAAATGTCCCGGCTTGTCACGTCCGAAACCTGGCCCGGTTCCTCCGTCTTTCCCGGAAAAGCAGTCCCGATCCCGACCAAGACGTCGGATGCGACAATCGACAGGTTGTAGCACATCCGTGCTTAGATGAAGTGAAAGCCACTCCAATTGACTGATTTTTTTCAATTCCGAGAAACTCGAAGCAAATATCCAGCTTTCTTGGCAAATTCAGCTAAGTATTCGGATAAATAGGTCTCCTCCAGCCCCACGCAGGGAAGAATAAAATAAATATTCCCATCAGGTCCGACTCCATACAGGGTCGGCGCGTAATTGGGGTGGTATCTTTTCCATCCGCGGAAGCTCTGAATCGGAAAACGAGCCCCGGTTGTTTGTCTGATTTCGCCAAGATATGGCATTTCCTTCTCCGGCACTATGCCAACCACTCTTATCCAATCCAAAGGCTCATTGAGAAAATCAATCACTTTCATGCAGGGTAGACAACTATTCATCGAAAAGAAAAAGACCAAATTCAATTGAATTTCGCCCTTGGTTTCTTCCCCCAAGCGTTTAGCGGGGAAATGCGTGGTTATGGGGATCACTTTTTCCCGATAAACAAGACTGCTCAGGTAAAGAATGACAACCCCGGTCAATACCATGAACAGTTTTCTCATGGTTCGATGGAAAATTCATATATAACGTATTTGACGGTTGATTCGTTGCTTATTGATGAGAGCAAATAGAGACGCCTTTCGTCCTTTCGGTAAAAATAAGGAGTATACCTCTCTTCCGCAAAAAAAGGAGTCAACGTCTGTTCATGCAAGAGATTTCCCGAATGATTGTAGATTTGAATGCGCGGCACATAAAAAAACTCATCATTGATTTTTTTATCCCTATTGACATAGAGGACACCCACGATTTCCTTGTCGGCGAAGAGGCCGTTGACGAATGAGTGATTGGTCAGGATATCCTGAAAGACATCTTTACCTTTTCCGGATGGAGGATTCATCAACGCATCTCTTGTCTTCTTATTCATGGCCAAAGCCCTGAAATCTTCCGGGACTTTTCCGAAAAAATCGACTTTCATCGACTTCAGGTCGATCTTGGCGATCCTGAGCCGCACGTCGCTGATAAAAAAAGCCGTGTCTTGGCAGACGTCGAAGAACTCATTGTATGAAATACCCGAAACCCCATCTTTTATCATTTGATGTTCTCTCATCGACTCGGCCCCGTAACGATTCTCATTAGGTAAAATGTATTTTGTCTCCTTGCCTTTGAAATCTCTCATGAACAAGGCATATCCTTTTCCTTCCGGCGAGACGATATATCCGGACAACAACACATGACGGCGATAAATTTTGACGCGGAGATTCAACTCCCAGGCCAGCAAATCGCCTATCTCTTTAAACTCGTTATGTGCTTTTTTCTCAAACACAAAGACGCGACGTTTACCTGCATCTGAAACGGCAAGATAGGGGCTTTCATAATCGAGATATGTTGCGCCGGAAAACTCACCGGGTCCGGGGCCCATTTTGCCCCAAGCCTTGATAAGCCTGCCCTCGTCATTGAAGACTTTGATTTGATGATTCTGATCCTTATAATCCGAAAAGAGGAAGTTTCCATTCTCCAGAACCGCAAAACAGCTCAAAAGAAAGAGCTCCCCCTCATCGATGGGAATCGTCCTCATCAACTTGACATGCCAGGAAAAGCCGAGGTTCGTTAAGATTAAGATCGCACTGATTAACGCCGCTTTTTTCATTTTATAACCTCATGGGGGGTGGCCATGTTAGTTAATCAGTTGGCAAAGACTATGCAACAGTTACTCGGATCTTCACAGCAATACCAAAGGTTGCTTCCAAAGTCTCCCACCCATCTTCCCGCAAGGTACCATGTCCCTTCAGCGAGGGTTCCGTCTCCTATGGTCATTGTGCCGTATATGGTTGGTTGAGCGTAGGCCATTGTACTGAAGTTCAGAATACTCATCGCGATTCCGCCCAAAATGAGTACACAGAGAAAAGCCTTGGGAATTTTCATCGTTGACCTCCTCATATATTTTTTCGGCCATCCCCCCATGCAGGATATCTTAAACAATTAGGTGGCACAGATGAAGGTATAGAGTCAAAAGGGCGCGAAGAAACACACAGAAATTGCTTTTTAATGGAATCCAATCACATCCTCCAAAAATATAATACGAAAAAAAAACTCTTGTCAATAGGTTTGCTGAAAATATTGATAACTCCTTGTATTTTCTTGATATCCATAACCTCTTCAGGTAACCATGTGAGCCGTCAGCTCATGAGGCTTGTCCAAAGATCGGTTTTATCTCGGCGGGATTTCCGCCGATAACTCTTGACATCCCGGATGACAGCACCACAGCGCTTCGAAGCCGGAGATGACGTCTTTGTTTTCCGATGAAAAGTGAAGCTGCGGAAATCGCCTTTAAAAAGAAACGCGAGCGGCGCCGCAGGCTGGCCGAGCTGCCGTTCGAGAAGAAGATCGAGATCGTTGTCGAGCTTCAGAAGGCCGCCGCCGGGATCCGCAAAGATCCCCGCTTCAAGCCCTGGAAACTCTGAGAAGACAAGATTTCAGGACGTCAGCGCTTCGAAGCCGGAGATGACGTCGAACAGTTCCGCGTCGATCCCGCTCTGACGCAGGCGATGGAATGTCGCCGTGAGACTTTCGAGCAATTCATCGATATTCTTTTCTGCCCGCTGCATGGCGGCCAGGCGGCTTGCGTTCTCGCCGGCCAGGGATTCGGCGCAGGCCCGGAAGAGCGAAACGAAAAGGTACTCGCGGACGAGCGCACGCAGGGTCGCGGCGCCGCCGCCCACGACCTCGGGCAGGTTTTTCGACGGCCAGGGAAGCGCGGCCAGGCGGCGACCCCATTCTTCATCCAGAGGCAACAGCCGCTGACCGACAGGCTCATAAACCGCACCGGAGGCCGGACGATTGTGAAAGAGGTGGAGTTCGGCGAACTCGTCGCCGCCCCGCAAGATGTCATGCTCCATGAGAATTTGCCCCACCAAAGGGGTGATGGCCTTGACCGAGCTCGGCACCGTGAAAAACCCCGACACCGGCAGACCATCGTCTTGCAGCCGGCCATAAACGCGCTCGCCGACCGCCCAGATCTTGAGGTTTTCCTTCCTTTCCGCCAGGTTTTCGGCCGCATAATCGGCCACGACATCATTGAACCGGCCCACCAGCCCCTGATCCGATCCGAAGACGACCGCGCCGATCGCCCGTCTTTCACGTTTCCGGATCTCTCCGGTCATCCCTCCCGATGAACCGGCATTCCGGAAACAGACCCCAAGTCCCAGTTCCACGGAACGATAGTAATTCCCCAGGGCGCGCACCGAGTTCTCGTATTGGCTGATGCTCGACGCGGCCACGGCCTTCATCGTGCGGACAACGGATTGAAGATCTCCGGCTCCGGAGATCTTGCGGCGCAGTCCCGCCAGGGTCTCGCTCACGACTCTTTTTCAGGTTTCGGCTCGGCTGGGGCCGAATCGACAGGGGCGGTCATGCGCCTTTCTTGATCGCGAAGCCGCCCGAGGGTGTTCTCGATTACCCCCGCCAACTTATCCGCAGCGCCATCGACGGCTTCGCCCAAACTCCGCGCCTGGTGCGTGACCGCAATGGGCTGCCGGCCTTCAAGGCGGGCTTCCATCAGGCAGCGCATGGCCTCATAACCGACCTTTTTGTCGCTGTTCTCGTCGCTCACATGGACTTCCACCCGCGTGATGTGATTGCGGAATCGGCTCAGAGCATTTTCCACGACTCCGGCAATCTCATCGGTCAGGGCATCGTGACCTTCGATATTGCGGTCGGTATTGATTTGAATCTGCATCATATTCTCCTTCCATGAGTGGTGAGAGTTCAATATCGATAAGTGGCGGCCACTCCAGTCCGCACCGGCATCCGGTCGGCCGGAATAACCATGACCCGCCCGCCCATCTTTACAACCAGATCGCTCAGATCGTCGAGTGGGTCATCGACTTGCGGGGCGCTGAGATCGACAACTTCGATC
The DNA here is from genome assembly GCA_033549365.1 of Acidobacteriota bacterium. Taxonomy (NCBI): domain Bacteria; kingdom Pseudomonadati; phylum Acidobacteriota; species Acidobacteriota bacterium. The sequence continues at coordinate 84,399 of JAWSUF010000013.1, read as the reverse complement.
CGGCCCGTCGTATCGTCAAGCCGGCCGGCGATCAGGCGGTCGGCCTCGACAAGCAGCGTGGCGACCCGACCGGCGGCCGCCGCCCGGGCGACCTCCGCCAAGTCGTCACTGCCGAGTCCCTTGGATTTCGCCTCGGCAAACAGGTCGATCAACGCATCCAACCGCGCCTTAACCTGAGGCTCGAGAATTTGCCAGGCGCGTTCCCGAAGATCGTTGATCGGCAGGAATTCGGGATTGATCGTGAGTCCCTCAGCCATCAAAAAGGGGTTATGGCTGACTTGGCGGAAAACATGGTGATGCTCCGGCAGCGCCGCCAGAATCAACGGCAGGCCCGAGGGACGGGAATGATGCTCCAAAACAGCACGGTCGATAACTCGACAAAACCGCTCCATGTCGATCTGCACCTCGTCCTTTTTCCCGCCGTGTCCGTGGTGCATGGGCGTGCTGTACGGACCGGCCCCGCCGTAGGAGGCGACAGTCTTATGCGGATCGGTCAGTTCATCACCCAACGCTTCGGTTATCGTCCGCGGGACGCCCGGCGCCGGATCCAATTCGTCGAGGACGTTGCGGTCTCCTTCGAAGAGATGGATTTTTTTCATGCTCAACCCGAGAATCTGATAGCGTTCAACCGTTTGCAAATAGCGCCGCAAGGGCTTGGTGTGAAAGCCGGCGGCCACAACGGCAAGCTCGGCGACCGGCCTTTGAATCAGGAACACTTGGAAAAAGCCCGGTCCGCCCAGCGCGGCCAGACCATCCCATGTGTGATTCCAGAAGTGATGATCGTTTGCCAGGCTTTCAAACGGTTCCAAAAGGATCCGGGTCTCGCTCTCCGGATATTTCTGCTTGAGAGATGCTTCCAGCTTCTTGACAAGATTGCCGAACCGGATCGGATCCTGCCGATTCTCGGGGTGGTGGCGATGTGTGGGCTGGTAAAGCGAGAGGAACGGCGGCCGGTCAACCGTTGCCAACCTGACCAGTGATTCGGCAGTGAGTGCCGTTATCTTCTGTGTCATTTTATGCCTCCTTTTTCATGATTCAACCGGACTCGGTCCCATGCTCGGGCTCTATCCCTGGTTCGGATTCAGCTCCCGCCGGCTCCGGCTCCCGGAAGCGGGCCAGCGCTTTGCGGGCGACTTGGAGGATCGCCTCGCGATCCTCGTCGCTCAGTTTTTCGACGGTCTCCAGTCTTTCGAGGACTTCACCCGGGATCTCCCGGGCCGCCTCGCGAAGAGCGCCCTCGGCTTCGGTCATCCGGTCCAGCGGAACATCTTTGAAGAGTTTGCCGGTCAAAGCCAGCAGCACGACGATTTGTTCCGGCATGGCGACCGGCGAGAATTCCGGCTGCTTGAGGCAGGCGCGGATTCTCCGGCCGTGTTCGATGACCTTGAGGGTGTCCTCATCCAGTCGGGCGCCGAAGCGGGCAAACGTCTCGAGCTCTTCGAACTGGGCATAAGAGAGTTTGAGATCGCCCGCGACGGCTCGGTAAGCCGCCCGTTGCGCCTTGCCGCCGACGCGGGATACGGATAAGCCCACATCGACCGCCGGCAGCACGCCCAACTGGAAAAGCGTCGGAGAAAGGTAGATCTGTCCGTCTGTGATGGAGATCAGGTTGGTCGGAATGAAAGCGGAAATGTTCTGCGCTTCGGTTTCCACGATGGGGAGTGCGGTGAGCGATCCCCCACCGAGTTCCGGGCGCATCTGCGTCGATCGCTCCAGAAGCCGCGAGTGGATGTAGAAGATGTCGCCGGGAAACGCCTCTCGCCCGGGTGGACGGCGAAGCAGCAGAGACAGTTCGCGATAGGCGCGGGCGTGATGGGTGAGGTCGTCGTAGACGATCAGCACATCGCGGCCCTGCTCCATGAAAAACTCGGCGATTGCGGTCGCGGCGTAAGGAGCGATATAGGCCAGTCCCGGCGGATCGTTGCCCTCGGTGACAACGACAACGGTGTACTCCATCGCATCATTTTCCTGCAATATCGCGGCGGCCTTGGCGACGGCGGCGGCGCGCTGCCCGATGGCGCAATAAACGCAGAGGACATCTTTTCCGCTCTGATTCAGAATCGTGTCGACGGCGATAGCGGTCTTTCCCGTCTGCCGGTCGCCGAGGATCAGCTCGCGCTGGCCGCGGCCGATCGGGATGAGGGCGTCGATGACCTTGATTCCGGTCTGGAGCGGAACGGAAACAGGCGCGCGGTCCATAATGGACGCTGCGGGACGTTCGATAGGCAGGCGCTCCGAGGCGGCGACAGGGCCCCGGCCGTCGAGGGGACGGCCGACGGGATCGATCACCCGCCCCAGCAAACCTTCGCCCACGGGCACATCCATGACCCGCCCGGTCCGCTCGACCTCGTCTCCGGCCTTCAAATGGCGGTAATCCCCGAGCAGAACAACGCCGACGTCTTCTTCATCAACGTTGAAGGCGATGCCGGGCACCCGCCCCGGAAAAATGACCTGTTCATCGTATCCGACGCCGGGAAGACCCGACACGAGGGCGATTCCCGTGGAAACCCGCGTGACCCGGCCCGTTTCCCGAGGCGCAAGTTGCGGGGTGAATTCTTCCCGCACCCGGCGCAGATCTCCAAGCGCGCCGTCGAAAACGCTCTGAATATCTTCCGGATCCTTGTTCATGGGTTCGGTGTTTGAGGCTGAAGACGCGCCTCGACGTCTTTTTCCAGTGAGCTCAGGTAATCCGCGATGCTCCAGGCCACTTTGTGTCCCTTGGCCACAAGTTCGATCCCGCCGACCAGATCGGGTGCGGTTTCAAACTTGACGGGAATTTCCGCCGAGATCGCTTCTTTGACCGCCGCTTGAATGGCCTCACGCTGTTCATCCGGCAGGTCGAAGGCGCTGCGCACAAGAACCGGCTCGGAGGAGGCCGCCAGGGCCTCGGAAAGCTTCTTCTTTGTCTCCTCATCCAGCTCCCGCAGACGCTTCCCGAAAACTTCGCCCATGCGTTCTTCCAGGCTCGCTCCGGCAAGATCGGACAGCGCCTTTCGGGAAACGGCGAAGACTTCCTCTCGGATGCGGCGGCGGATTTCATCCTTCAGGCTCTCATGTTCGCGCTTCAGGGCTTCCCGCCGTTTGCCGCGCATGACATCGGCCGCATTTTGAGCCTCTTCGATCAGGCGCCGCCGCTCCGACTTCGCCTCATCCTCGGCCCGGCTCATGAGTTCGTCCCGATGTTCCTCCAACTCCTTGTTCTTCTGTTGGAACGCATCGCGCTCCTTCCGGGCCTCGGCCCGTTTCTTTTCGGCGTTCTCGATCTCGGAGGCGATCCGCTTTTCCCGGGCGTCGATGGCCTTGAGAATGGGTTTGTAGAGAAAGCGCTTCAGCAGATACACCAGGATCAGGAAATTGACGATCTGGGCAACGACCGTGAACCAATCGATCAGCATGGGTTAGTTCCCCGTGACCTGAGTGAGGATCTGGTTCCAGAACGGGTTGACAAAAATGAGGATCATGGCGACGACAAAGCAGTAAATCGCCGTGGACTCGATCATGGCCAGACCGACGAACAGCGTCCGGGTGATGGTGGCGGAGGCGTCGGGCTGCTGAGCCAGGGAGCTCAGCGCCGTCGAAACGGCCCTTCCCTGCCCCAGTGCCGGACCCAGGCTGCCAAGCGCGATGGTGATGCCGGCGGTGACAATGGAGGCCACGCCGATGATGGTCATGCTATCCATGGGAACTCCTTTCTTTTTTCGACCCGGGGCCGGGGTCGTGGGCGCGGGTGGCGGCCGCAATATAAACGGTGGCCAGAATAAAGAAAATGTAGGCCTGGACCATGCCGGTGAGCAGGCCGAGAGCCGTCATGACGATCGGGAAGATGAAGGGAACGATCAGGAGAAGGATCCCGATGATCATCGCCCCGCTCATCATGTTCCCGAACAGGCGGACGGCCAGGGCCAGGGTGCGGGACAGTTCGCCGATGATGTTGAAGGGCAGCATGATGAAGGTCGGCTTCAGATAGGACTTGAAATAGTCGCCGAAGCCCTGTTCGGCGATGCCGTAAAGCGGCACGGCCACAAAAACACACAGCGCAAGCGCCGCCGTGGTCGAGAGCGAGCCGGTCGGAGAATCGTAGCCGGGGATGATGGAAAAGAGAGCGGAGGCGGCGACAAACAGAAAAATTGTGCCGAGAAATCCGAGGTATTTCCGCGGCCGGCGCAGGCCGACCTCTTCGATCTGTTTCTCGATCGTCGTGACGATGATTTCCAGAGCGTTCTGCCAGCGTGAGCGTTTCAGCCCATAGGACAATCGGCGCGTGATGAGTTTGGAACCGGCGGCCAGAAGAAGCATCAGCCCCCACGTGAAAATAATGGTGGCGTTGAGCTTCAGAAATCCGGATTGCCAGAAGATGACGGCGTCGGGACTAAGTCGCATGGTCGGCCTTCTTCGTCGAAGATTCGGGATGTTCGATAGGCGGCCCGGTCAGCCGAATCACGATGACGCGCGCGATAACGAATCCCAGGAGACACGCCAGGAGTCTCTTCCACTCGCCGCCGGAGACAAAATAGAATCCGGCCAGAGCAAGGATCGTTCGAACGACCAGGCTGCCGAAAAACCATAGCGACGGCTTTTTGGATGTTAAGCCTTTCCGAACGGTCCACCAGAGGCCGCCGAAAAAGATGGCTCCGATGATCCCTCCTGCGCCAAGGGCCGGGACAAGAGACAGCATGTCATTCATCATCATCCTCCTGTTCTTCCCGCATGGCCCGGTCTTCCTTGGAGACCCAATGCCAGGCGTTCAGGCAGCCGACGGCCAGCCCGGTGATGAGAAGCATCAAAGTCCAGGAATAGCCGCTGGGATAACGCTTGTCGAGCCAGATCCCCAGAACCGTTCCGAGCAGCGTGGGAATCGCCACCGACCAGCCGATCAGGCCCATCATGCCCAGGCCGAACCAGACGGTTCGATTGACCTGGCGCTGCGCCCGGATTTTGCGCTCGGCCTTGGCGCCGACTTCCCGGATGAGCGCCGGCTTCGTTTTTCGTGGTTCGGCCTTATGTTCTTCGCTCATGATGAATATCCACGAGGCGGCGGATGAAGCCGCTTTCCATTTTCGCCAGCACCGAACGGACCTTGCGTTCCCGTTCGTCCAGATTCAGAAATTCCTTTTCCACCGCCTCGCGCAGCCGGCCGAGGTCCGTTCCGGCGATGGCATTTCGCACGGAAACAAAGACATCCGGGCCGGTTTTGATCAGAACCCCTTCGTCGACGGCCGTGTAGACTTCGCCCTCCGTTTCGCTTTCAACGGTCAAAATGCCGGGGACGAGGGCCGCAACGCAGTCCAGGCGGCGCGGCAGAATTCCGAACGAGCCCTCTCCGGTCTCGGCGACAATCCGCGACACGCCGGTTTTCTCGGCAAAAACCTGAAACGGCAGAAGAATCTTAAGATTCACCGGCCTCATCCCCTTTCTTTTGGGCTTCCGCCACCGTTCCGATCATGTAGAGCGCACTTTCCGGATAATCCTGAAATTCGTCGCGGAGTATGCGCTCGCAACCGTCGAGAGCGTCTTCGAGGCTGACGAGTTTTCCCTGGAGTCCGGTGAACTGTTCGGTTGTGAAAAACGGCTGGGTCAAAAAACGCTCCAAGCGCCGGGCTCGGGCGACCACGTTGCGGTCTTCGGGGGAAAGCTGCTCGAGACCCAGCATGGCGATGATGTCCTTGAGTTCCGCATATTGCGCGAGCGTCCGCCGGATGTCCTGGGCCAATTGGTAATGACGCTCGCCGACAACCCCGGGCGTGGCCATTTTTGAACTCGACTCCATGGGATCAACGGCCGGATAAAGACCCTCGCCGGCCCGTTTGCGCGAGAGCACGATGGAGGCGGACAGGTGGGAAAAAGTGTGCACGGCCGCCGGATCGGTGAAGTCGTCCGCCGGGACATAGACGGCCTGGATGGAGGTGATGGCCCCGGTGTCGGTGTTGGCGATGCGTTCCTCCAACTGGGCCAGCTCCGTGCCCATTGTCGGCTGATAACCGAGCCGCGAAGGCATCTGTCCCATCAGGCCGGACATTTCGGAGCCGGCCTGAATGAACCGGAAAATATTGTCGATAAGCAGCAGCACATCGCGCCGCTCGTCGTCCCGGAAATATTCGGCCATCGTGAGCGCGGCGTGGCCCACGCGGAACCGGCTGCCGGGAGGTTCGTTCATCTGGCCGAAGATCATCACCATGTTCGGAAGAACACCGGCGTCCTTCATTTCGCGGTAAAGCTCCTCGCCTTCCCGGCAGCGTTCTCCGATGCCGCAAAACAGACTGACTCCCTCGTGCCGGCCGATCATGTTGTGAATCATTTCCGTGAGGAGCACCGTCTTGCCGACGCCCGCGCCGCCGAAAAGCCCGGCTTTGCCGCCGCGTTCGAGCGGCATCAGCACATCGATGGCCTTGATGCCCGTCTCGAAGACCTCGGATTTGGTGGACCGGCGGGCCAGAGGCGGCGGATCCTGATGGACGGCTCGCCACTGCACGTCTTGGGGTGCCTCCCCGCCGTCGATGGGTTCCCCGAAAACGTTGAACATCCGCGACAGGATGCCCTTGCCGACCGGCGCCTTCAACGGCCCGCCCGAGTCTTCGACGGTCATGCCGCGGGCCAGGCCCTGCGTGGGCGTCAAGGCAACGCCGCGCACGCGGCGCGAATCGAGATGGGACATGACTTCAATGGCGATTTGCCCTTCGTTCGCATGGAGCAGCGAGGCGATGGGAGGCAATTTCTCGTCGAAACGGACATCGACGACGCTGCCGCGCACCGAGACAACATTCCCAAGGTTCGAAAGTCCGTCCGAAATCTTCATTGAAAGGATGTTTTGAAGTATAAGTTGCGGGCCGAAGGCTGTCAAGAACGGTCCGGTATGCGAGAAAAAAAACGGGGGCGGTCGCGGGACCGCCCCCGGAGAGTTGACTGGCGGGGCGCTTGGCCCTACTTATCGAACCAGTGGTCCTGAAGGATGGACGCCCGGCCTTCGAGCGTCCGGCCTCCCGCCTGGAGAACGAACCGGTATTCCCCCTCGCGGGCCGGGACCTCGGCGTAATTGATGTCCATCCGCATCGGGTAACCCATTTCGGCGAAGCGCTTCATCCGTTCCTGGATTTCCTTCTTCTCCGCAGCCGTCCGCAGTTTCCGTTCGGTCATGTTCCAGACGACCTTGTGAAGTCCGGCCTCGGCAGGGGCCTTGATCTCGTTGATGAGATGGTCGCCTCTATAAACCTGGAGCTTGACGTCGCCGGCGGGCTTGGACTTGAGGTGGTAGTAGACAACGATGCCGTTCGGTTCGCTCTGCCCGTCATAGTTTGCGTAACTCGAGTGGCGCCGGTCGAAGCCCTGCCACAGCACCTTCGACTTGATGTCGAAAAGATGGGCGTCGCGGGCCATAACATCGGGGGTCAGCTCTTCGAGCGGAGAGATATCGGCGATAAAGATGCCGCGTCCGTGGGTGCCGATGACGAGGTCGTTTTCCCGGGTGTGAATGACCATGTCATGGATGGGCTGGGTCGGCATGTTGTTCTTGAGAGACATCCACTTCTTTCCGCCGTCGAACGACACATACAGCCCGGGTTCGGCGCCGACGAACAGCAGGTTCGGGTTGCGGTGGTGTTCGCGGACGACGTTGATGGGGGCATCGGGCAGATTCGCGGCGAGGGATGTCCAGGTCTTTCCGTAATCCGTGGTTTTGTAGATGAAGGGCCGGAAATCGTCGTTCCGGTACCCGGTGTAGGTGACATAGGCCGTTCCCGGATCGTGCCGGGACGCCGTCACGCGGCTGACCCAGTAGCCGGGATTGCCCTTGATGTTGTCGTTGAGCTTGGTCCACTCGCCGCCTCCGTCACGGGAGACCCAGACATTGCCGTCGTCCGTTCCCACCCAGAGAAGGCCCTCGACGAGCGGCGACTCGTCGATCGTCGTGATCGTGCAATACTGGATGTTGCCGTCTCCGCCCTTGCCGGTTGTCAGTTTGGCCGGATCGTTGGTCGTCAGATCGGGGCTGACCTCGACCCAGTATTCGCCGCGGAAAGGCGACTTGACCAGGATATTGGCCGCGTGGTAGACGACGTCGCTGTTGTGGGGAGAGACGAGGATCGGCGAGCACCAGTTCCAGCGCAGGTCCGGACGGATGTTCTGGTAGCCGATTCTTTTGGTTTCTCCGGCCACGAGGTCGACTCTCTGGATGACGCCGAACTGGGATTCGTTGTAGAGAAAGCGGTTGGTCTTCCAGTCGAAAGCCTGGTACATGCCGTCTCCGCCACCGACCGTGTGCCAGTCTTCGAGGCGGATCGGGCCGCCCCCGCGCTTGGTGCTCGGGCCGATATGGGATCCGTTATCCTGGGTGCCGCCGGCAACGCGGTAGGGATAAGAGTTGTCCACGCCGATGGCGTAAAACTGCATCACGGGAATGTTGTCCGGATGATGCCATTTTTTCCCTCCGTCCCAGGTCACACCCAGGCCGTGGTCATAGCCCAAAATCATATGATTGGAGTCGGCCGGGTTGATCCATAGGGCGTGGTTGTCGCCGCCGAAGTTGAAGGCCCGGCGGTTCCAGGTCTTGCCGCCGTCCCGGCTCATGAGAACGGAGACGCTCAGAATGTAGATGACCTGGTCGTCGTTGGGATCGACGATGATGCGGCCGTAATAGTAGCCGGGGGCGCCGCCGATGCTCTGCTTATCGGGGCTGACCTTGCGCCAAGAGGCGCCGGCGTCGTCCGACCGGTAGATCTCTCCGTCGATCATGCCGACGCTCGATTTGTTCTCCAGGAGTTCCTTCTCCCGTTCTTCGTCCGACATGCCGGGTTTATTGGCGTTTTCGATTTTGGCGTAGACGATATTGGGGTTTTTGGGATAGACGGCCAGGCCGATGCGGCCGAGCATGCCGCCGGGCAGGCCGTTGGCGAGCTTCGTCCAGGTCGCGCCGGCGTCCGTCGTTTTATAGATGCCGCTTCCCGGTCCGGCCAAATTGAAGGTATAGGGCGTGCGGACCTTGTCGTAGGTCGCGGCGTAGAGGACATCGGGATTCGTCGGATCCATGGCCGCTTCGACGACGCCGATGTGCTTGTCCCGGACGACGATGTCGAGGGACTTGACCCAGGTTTTTCCGCCGTCCGTCGTCTTGTAGAGGCCGCGTTCGGGGTTTTCGGAATAGAGCTTGCCGAGCGCCGCGACATAGACGATATCCGGGTTTTCCGGGTGGATGACGATCCGGCCGATGTGATGCGATTCCTTGAGGCCCATGTTCGTCCACGTTTTTCCCTCGTCCACGGACTTGTAGACGCCGTCGCCCCAGTAGGAACTCCGGGAATTGTTGGCCTCTCCGGTTCCCAGATACAGAATCTTCGGGTCGGAGGGCGAAACGGCCACCGCGCCGATCGAAAAGACCGCTTCATTTTCAAAAAGGGCCTCGAAGCTCTGACCGTTGTTTACGGTTTTCCAAAGATGGCCGGAAGCGTTCGCGATATAGAACGTATGCGGCTGTTGAAGCGGAACGGCGATATCGACGAAGCGTCCGCTCTGGCGCGTCGGTCCGATGGATCGGAATTCGACGACCTTGAGCAGCGCCTCCATGTTTGCGGCGGTGGCCGGTGCGGGTTTCGCCTTCGCTTGAGCGGCCGCAGCCGGAAGCACCGCGGCCACAAGAAGCGCACAGACAAGTGCGATGGCCAATCGGGATGTCCTCATGAATCCTCCTCTATTGAATGAAATAATTGAAGACAAGCGATTTATTATATCACCAAACGACGCCGTAGTCGTCGCCGTTGTTGCTGCTGCCGCCCCAGAACGTCCCATGCTTCCGGTCGAAGAAAACGGCGTTGATGGGTCCGGACGTGGACCTTCTCAGGGTGATTTTGTAGCCCATGGCTTCGAGTTCGGCCTGAACCCATTCGGGAACCTTGGAGTTCAAATCCAGCTTGCCCGGCGCGATCTTGTGGTCGCCGAAAGAATCCCGCAACTGGTAGCTCGCGATATTGGCCGCTTCGCAGGCCTGCTGAACGTTCATTCCGAACTCGACGATATTGAGGAAAAACTGCAGAAGGTTCTGGTCCTGGGTGTCGCCGCCCTGGACGGCGAAGGACAGAAACGGCAGTCCGTCCTTGAGGGCCAGGCCCGGCGTCAGAGTCGCCCGGGGTCTTTTTCCGGGGGCGATGACGTTGAAGGGATTCTCGGCTTCCTCCAGAACAAAGCTCTGCGCCCTCTGGCTCATGGCGATGCCGGTCCGCCCGGCGACGACGGCTGGAACCCAGGCGCCGCTGGGAGTCACGGAGACGACCCAACCTTCCTTATCGACCGCCTGGATGGAGGTCGTTCCGCTTCGAAAGCTGTCCTCAAAAGCCGCGATGTCCGCCGGGCTTGCAGTTTCCGTATCGATAACCTCCTCCTTCTCTTTCCCCCATTGTTCCAGGTAGTGAAGAAAGGGGTTCTTCCGGCTCTCAAAGGGATAGGGGTCGCCGGGTTTGACCGCCGGGTCATTCTTCTCCCAGTTGATGCCTTTGGTGCGTACTTTGGCATAGTCTTTGGAGAGAAGCCCGCGAATCGGTTCCTCGGGCGGGAAATAGGGATCGCCGTAATAGAAATCCCGGTCGGCGAAGGCCAGGTTCATGACCTGATAAAGGGTGTGGATATAACGGGTACTGTTGTAGCCCATGGCCTTGAGGTCGAAGTTTTCGAGCATATTGAGAGCCTGGAGCATGACGGGACCCTGGACCCAGGTCGTGAGCTTGTAGACATCGATGCCCTTGTAATTCACGGTCACCGGTTTTTCGAGATAGACCTGCCAGCGGTCGAGGTCCTCCATGGTGATGAGCCCGCCCTGTTCCGTGGAGCCGCGGACGAACTCGCGGGCGATGTCGCCGCGGTAGAAGCGTTCATAGGCTGCGTATATGGCCTCTTTTCGGCTCAGCCCACGGAACAGGGCATCCTTCTCGGTCTCGACGAGCTTTTTCAAGGTTTCGGCGAGGTCGGGCTGGCGGAAGACTTCGCCGGGATACGGGGCTTCCCTCTCTTCCTCGCCGAGGTGGGGAAGAAAAACGGCCTTGGAATAGGGCCACTCTTTCAACTTGTCCTTGGTTCGTTCGATCCGGTCGGCCGTGTCTTTTTCCATCGGGTAACCTTCGGCCATCTGGAGGGAAGGTTCGAGGACGTCGGCCAGGCTGAGAGTTCCGAACTCGGCCAGCATGGTCAATAGACCGCCCGGCGTTCCCGGGGTTACGGCCGAAAGAGGGCCGTCGGCCGGCGGGTATTTCATGTCGCGTTCTTTGTAAAATTCAGGGGTCGCGCCGGTCGGAGCGACGCCCAGGGCGTTAACGGCGATGACCTCCCCGGTTTTCGGATTGTAGATCAGGGCCTGGGTCTCACCGCCCCAGCTCAGGACGTCGTGCATGGTGCAGACCGCGCCGAGCATGGCACAGGCGGCGTCGACGGCGTTTCCGCCTTTCATAAACATCATGGCTCCGGCGGTTGCGGCCATGGGTTTTCCCGTGATGGCCACCCAGTGTTTGCCGTGAAGAATGGGTTTTTCCGTCCGGACGGCGCCTTGGATACCGTGGCCGGATGCCAGAAGCAGCACGGCCGCCGCCGCTATCAGTCGAATCGCATTCGGCATCAGGATCAAGCTTTTCTGAATCATCTCTTTCCTCCGTCATTCACTCTCTTCCCGTCTGTGTTAACGCGTCTCTACCGTAGCGCTTTTACCGACCCGGTATTTTTCGAACCAGGCCTGAAGATAGAGCTGCTGAAGGAGCTGGTGGGACGGGCGACGCCAGCCGTGATATTCCTCGGGCATGCGGACAAGAAGCGTATCCACCTTCAGCATCTTGAGCGCCCGGTAATATTCCTCGCTCTGGGTCATGGGGGTTCTCAGGTCGGCCTCCCCGGTCATGACCATGGTCGGGGTTTTGACGTTCCCGACGTAATGAAGGGGCGAACGGACGGCGTATTCCATGGGATCTTCCCAGGGGAATTTTCGGAACTGGCGATACCAGTTGGGTCCGTCCGTCGTCCCGACGAAGGAATGCCAGTTGATGACCGGCCGCATGGAGACGGCCGCGCGGAAACGGTCGGTGTGGCCGACGATCCAGGCCGTCAGCACGCCTCCGCCGCTTCCGCCGCAGACGAAGAGATTGTCCTTATCGATGAAGCCCAGCGCCAGGGCGGCGTCGACCCCGGCCATGAGATCATCATAGTCCTTTCCCGGGTAGGAATACTGAATGCCGTTCACGAAATCCTGTCCGTAGCCCGTGCTGCCCCGGGGGTTCGTATAAAGGACGGCATAACCGTTGGCGGCGAAATTCTGCCAGGCCCAGTTGAAGCCCACGTTGTACATCGACCAGGGTCCGCCGTGAATATAGAGAAGCATCGGATATTTCTTTTCGGGGTCGAAGTCGGCGGGCTTGATGAGCCAGCCCTGGCTTTCGAGACCGTCCGGTGCCTTGAAAAGAAGCTCCTGGACCCGGCCCAGTTGGATTCCGTCCAGAACATCGGTGTTGACATCGACGAGCGTCCGGAAGTCGCGGGGGCGGTTCAGGGTGAATGTCACCAGAGTGCCCGGATTATGGAAATCCGTCACGACGGCCGCGGCCCGGCCGTCCCGGGCCAGAGAAAGGGCCTGGATGACGTGGACGCCCTGGGTGATTTTCGATTTCCGGCCGTCGAGCGCCACAAAATAGAGGTTGGACTCCCCTCTCTCGGCCATGAGGTAATAGAGGCCTGAGCCGTCAAAGGCCCAGAAGATGTTTCGCGGCGAACTGGGCAGATCGCCGGCCAGCATCTTCTTCCGTCCTCCGCCGGAATCCATGAGATAAAGGCTCGAAAGGTGGCTCGTGTAGTCGCGGTCGTCGTAACCGGTGTAGGCGATCCATTTTCCGTCGGGAGAGACCATCGGATTACCGTCCGGGCCCTTGCGGTCGGTGAGGGTGCGGATTTCGAGGGATTTGAGATCCACGGCGTAGATTTCGGTGTCGCCGCGAAGATATTCGGCGTCCGGCTTGCGAATGGCCGAAAAAAAGATCGTCCGCCCGTCTCCCGACCATTCGGGGGATCCGTGGGAATAGTCACCCGACGTGATTTGTCGCGGCGTTCCGCCGAGGACGGCGTCGATCGTGAAAATTTGGTTGTTTCCCCTGGGCAGATAACCCCGGCCGTCGCTCTGCCAGGTCAGGCGGTCCACGACGATTGCGGGATCGGCCCATTTGGCGCCTGACGGCCGCTTGGGAAGCTTCACGGGCAGGATCGATGTTTCGTCAGGCAGGAAATAAGTGAAAGCGAGCTGTTTGCCGTCGGGCGACCAGGCGATGTTCTGAGGGGCTCTTTCGAGGCGTGTGAGCTGGGCCACATCGCGCGTGTCCAACCAGAGAACATGGATCTGGACGGATTTATCGCGATCGGACAGGAAGGCGATCCTCTTTCCGTCCGGAGACCAGACCGGCGCGAAATCCCGCCAGTCTCCGTGAGTCAATTCCCGGACTCTCCGGCCGTCGGGATCGACGATCCAGAGATTGCTCCGCCTCTGGTCGCTCATTTTGTCGACGAAGCTTCGGGTGAACAGGATGTGGCGACCGTCGGGAGAAATCAGAGGGCTGCCGACGGATTCCATTTCCATGAATGTGTCCAGGTCCAGAAGACGGACGGGTTTGGCCGCCTGTTCGGACACAGCGGACATCGTCAGGATTAGAACAGCCAAAACGATGAATAACGGTTTTCTCATTGTATTTATCTCCCTCAAAAATTTTAAACATCCCCCGCAAGACCGCCAGGTGCCATGCGCCTTGATGCAATTCGCGGACTTGTCCGCCGGTTGTAAACCCGGAATTTATCCGATTCAGAAAACAGGTCATTAACAAAGAGATGGGATATGAAAACCGGCGCGATTTCGGCAGAACAGGATTGACGGGCCTGGAATATCGTCACGAGATAAGAATCTTAACACGAATTTTGCGGCATTTGAATGAAAAATCAATTCCGGTCGAAAAGTTATGTTATAATTCCCTGCCAACAGAGATCCCGTTGGGGTTCGCGGTTTTCTCCGCGGACTGAATCAGTTTGCCTCTCTATGAGGGCTGATGTATAATATTTCACTTAAGAATTGTTTGCTTTTTTAGCGAAATCATCTATGAAAGCGAGTTGATCATGAGCCGCGTCAACGAACACCCCATTCTCCGCATTCCCGAAGTCGAAGAGGTCCGTTTCTTCTTCGCCGGCAAGCCGCTTACCGGCCAAAAAGGCGAAATGATTTCCAGCGCCCTCTTCGCCCACGGCATCCGGATCTTCGGAACCCATCACAAGGACGGATCCCCCCAGGGCATTTTCTGCGCCAACGGTCAATGCTCCCAGTGCATGGTGATCGCCGACGGTCTGCCCGTCAAAGCCTGCATGGTTCCCATCAAGGAGGGCATGAAAGTCCTCCCCCTCCAGGGTTTCCCCGAACTCCCCGCCGTTTCGAGCTCGGATCTGAAAATGTCCGGGATCGAGGACCTGTCCTGCGACCTCCTGGTCGTCGGAGGCGGTCCGGCGGGCATGGGCGCGGCCATCGAGGCGGCCGACGCCGGGCTGTCCGTCATCCTGGTCGACGACAAATCCGAACTCGGCGGCAAGCTCGTTCTCCAGACCCATCTCTTCTTCGGCGCCGCCGCCGAATGCTACGCCGGAACCCGGGGCATCGAAATCGCAGGCATCCTGGCCGACGAAGTCGCCAAACGCCCCGACATCCGGGTGATGACCTCGAGCGTGGCCGTCGGTGTCTTCTCCGACAAGAAGGTCGGCGTGGCCTCGGACGACCGCTACCGCCTGATCACACCGAAAAGCCTGCTTGTTGCGGCCGGCGCCCGGGAAAAAGCGCTGAATTTCCCCGGCTGCGATCTGCCGGGCGTCTACGGCGCCGGCGCCTTTCAGACTCTCCTCAACCGCGACCTCGTCCGTCCCTCCGAAAAGCTTTTTATCGTCGGCGGCGGAAACGTCGGACTCATTGCCGCCTACCATGCACTCCAGGCCGGAATTGCCGTCGTCGGCCTGTGTGAAGCTCTCCCCGATGTCGGCGGATACTGGGTCCATGCCGACAAGATCCGACGCATGGGCGTTCCCATTTACACGCGGACGAGCGTCGTCTCCGCCAACGGAAAAGAGGCCATCGAATCCGTGACGGTAGCCGGCGTCGATGAGAACTGGAAGATCCTTCCCGGCACCCACAAAACCTATGCCTGTGACACTCTGCTCATCGCCGTCGGGCTCGACCGCGTGAGCGAATTCCACGAAACCGCTAAAAACATCGGCCTGGACTCCTATCTTGCGGGCGACGCCGAGGAAATCGCCGAAGCCTCGGCGGCCATGTTCTCCGGCCGCGTAACCGGGCGCCGTATCGCCCGCAACCTGGGAAAAGACGTCGAAATTCCCGAAGCCTGGGAAAACATGACGCAGCTTCTGAAGTCCCATCCGGGCCGCCAGGACTTTCCCGTCCGGATCATGGACGGAAACGGCGGCGGACCCAAAAAAGAGATTTACCCGGTCATCGGCTGCCTGGAGACCATCCCCTGCAATCCCTGTTCCGTGGTCTGCCCTCAACAGGCCCTCAAGATGCCCTCGGGCGACATCCTTCAGAGGCCCGAATTCGACGGCGATTGCGTCGGCTGCAGCAAATGCGTGGCCAACTGCCCCGGCCTGGCCATTTCTCTCGTCGATATGACGACGAGGGCTTCCGGCAAAGCCCGGGTGACCCTCCCCTTCGAACTGCCCCTCAACTTCGAAATCGGCGACAGCGTGGCCGTCGTCGGCTGGAAAGGCGAGCCTCTGGGACAGGCCAAAGTCCTGGACATTCTCGACCGCTCCGGACGTTCCCCCTGCCGCATGTCCTGTCCGGCCGACGTCCGGGCCCAGGGATATATCCAGCTCATCGGCAAAGGCCAATTCGCCGCGGCCATCGACCTCATCCGCCGCGACCTTCCCCTTCCGGGTGTCTGCGGCCGCGTCTGTTACCACCCCTGCGAGGACGGCTGCCTCCGCAAGGAGATCGACGAGCCCGTGGCCATCTGCGCCCTCAAGCGCTTCGTCGCCGACTGGGCCCGCGAAAACGCGCCCGACATCAAGCCGCTTCCCGTGACCCGGCCGCAACGCATCGCCGTCATCGGCTCCGGCCCGGCCGGACTGGCCTGCGCCAACGAGCTCGCCCATCGCGGATACGCCGTGACCGTCTTCGAGGCCCATGAAAAGGCCGGCGGGCTCCTTCGCCTGGGCATCCCGGCCTATCGGCTGCCCGACGACGTCCTGGACTACGAACTCGAATGCCTGGCCCGCCAGGGGATCGAATTCAAAACAGGGACGCGGATCGAAAACGTCGACGATCTGCTCAAGCAGGGCTACGCGGCTGTGTTTATGGCCCCCGGCGCCCTCAAGGCGACAAGCGCCGGCATTCCCGGCGAAGATCTCGAAGGCGTCATCGATATGCTCGAGTTCCTCCGCCGGGTGAAATCCGGCGACCTGGCCCGGCTCAGCGGACGCGTCGCCATCATCGGCGGCGGCAACTCGGCCATCGACTCGGCCCGCGTCGCCCGTCGCCTGGGAGCCTCGGAGGTTCGCATCCTCTACCGCCGATCGCGCGAACAGATGCCCTCGCATGACTGGGAGGTCAAGCAGGCCCAAGACGAGGGCATCCAGTTCGACTTTCTCGTCGCCCCCGAAGCCATCGTGGGTTCGAACGTTCATGTCGAGGGTGTCCGTCTCATCCGCATGAAACTCGGCGAACCCGACGCCTCCGGCCGGGCCCGGCCCGTTCCCGTTCCCGGTTCCGAATTCGAAATGCCCTTCGACACCGTGATTCCGGCCATCGGTCAGCAGACATCGCTCGGACGCCTGTCCGAAGGTCTGGCGATGACCAAGTGGGGAAACATCCTGGCCGACCCCGTGACCCAGTTGACGAACCCCGGCGGAATCTTCGCCGGGGGCGACGCCGCGACCGGGGCCGATACCGTTGTCGCCGCCTTCGGCTCCGGAAAGAGAGCGGCGGAATCCATCGACCGCTTCCTGAGAGGTGTGGACATCGACGCCGGCCGCCGCGAAGAAAAACCCAAGGCGCCGGAAACGCTGCGGGACAATGCCCCCCGGGTCCCCCGGGTCAAGGAAGAAGAGGTCCCCGTTGCGGATCGCATCGACAGCATGGTCGAGATCGTCAAGACGCTGACGGAGGAAGCCGCCCTGATCGAAGCGGGCCGCTGCCTCGGCTGCGGAACGATCGGCGAATGCCTGCCGGGTCTCGATCCGGGAAACCGTGCGGCCAAGAAAAGTCCGATTCAGGACAAGGCCCACATGGTCGTCGTCGAGACCGAGCCGGACATCGCGCCCCGGATCGGCGGCATCCGGGTCCAGCCCGAATCCGTGACCGAACCCATCGCCACGGTCATGCCCGAAGTCACCCCCGACGAAACCATCGTCTGCCGCTGCGAGCGGGTCACGGCCGGAGAGATCCGCGGCCTGATCCGCGACGGAGAACGCGACATCAACCAGATCAAGGCCGTCACCCGGGCCTGCATGGGCGCCTGCGGGGCCAAGACCTGCACGCCGCTCATCCACCGGCTTTTCCGCGAGGAAGGGGTGCCGATGTCCGAGATCGTCGACCAGCCGAAACGCCCGCTGTTCATCGAGGTCCCGCTCGGGGCCTTCGCCGGAATTGAAGAGGAGAAGGACCAATGACCGCCGCGAAGACATGGGATGTCATCGTCATCGGCGCGGGCAGCGTCGGCGCGCCCGCGGCCGTATCCCTGGCCGAAGCCGGGTTGAAAACCCTCGTTCTCGACCGATTCCCGAGCGTGGGCCAGGGGGCGAACAAAACGGCGATCGGCGGCCTCCGGGCCACTCATTCCGATCCCGCGAAAATCCGCCTCTGCCTGCGCAGCCTGGAAATCTTCTCCCAGTGGGAAACCCTTTACGGCGATAAGATCGAATGGCGCAAGGGCGGCTACAGTTTCGTCGCCTACAGGCCCGAGGAGGAGAAAATCCTCAAGGATCTTCTGACCGTTCAGAAAACCTACGGCCTCAACATCGGCTGGCTCGAACCGAAGGAACTGGCCGAAGTCGTTTCGGGCATCAATCCGAACGGGCTCATCGGCGGGACGTTTTCCCCCGACGACGGGAGCGCCTCTCCCCTGCTGGCCGCCTGGGCCTTCTACAAGCGCGCGAAAAGCCTCGGCGCCGAGTTCCGTTTCAACGAGAAGGTCACCGATCTCGTGATCGAAGGCGGCCGTGTCACGGGAGTGCGGACCGACAAGGCCGTCTACGGCGCCGAGGTCGTCCTCAACGCCGCCGGGCCCTGGGGTGCGGAAACAGCCCGCCTGGCCGGCATGGATCTTCCCGTGAATCCGGACTCCCACGAAGCGGCCGTCACGGAAGCCGTGGCCCGTTTTCTCGAGCCCATGGTCGTCGACATCCGGCCGGTTGCGGGTTCGGCGAACTATTACTTCTACCAGCACGACACGGGACAGGTCATCTTCTGCATCACGCCCAATCCGCCCTTTGTGGGTTTCGACACGCGGGATACGAGTTCCTTCCTGCCCATGGTCGCCAAGCGCATGGTTGGCCTCATCCCCCGCCTCAAGAATCTCCGCGTCCGGCGGACGTGGCGGGGCCTCTACCCGATGACGCCTGACGGATTTCCCATCGTCGGCTGGTCGGCCGAGGTCGAGGGCTTTCTCCAGGCTGTCGGGATGTGCGGCCAGGGCTTTATGCTCGGCCCCGGGCTGGGCGAGCTCCTGACCCGGATGGTCCTGAAGAAGACGACCGAGGAGGACTCGGCGATCCTGCCTCTGCTGTCGCCTTACCGGAAATTCGCCGGCCAGGAAAAGCTGAAGTAGATCGTGGTCTCTCAATCCGCCTGCCCATGGGCCTAAGTTGAATTGAATCCGTCTCGGACGATCGACCCGACGAGAAATGAAACTTTCTCCAGCTCTTCCCCTACGACAAGTTCTCCTTTTTATAAATCAGAGGAATCCGACAAATAAGGTTCCGGCGCGACTAATATGGTAAAAAGATGGATTGTGTTGTCTAGAGTCGTAAACCAGCTTTATTTGAATTGAAAGAAACGATGTTTCCGACGATGAGGGAATGTAAGATCGTTATGAGGGGCGTGAAAAATATTGCCATTTTTGGATATAAGTCACAATTCGCCAGACTAAAATGCGGATTTGGTGGAAGCGTTAATATGCCTACACAAAAATCAGGAAAGATAAATGACATAGATGCCATTATCATGTTTTGTCATTATGAATGTTTTCCTGATCTCTGCAGCACTTGGTTTTCTTTGTTGGGGAAAAAGCCACCCATTCCAATTGTGTTAATCAGGCGGATATTTATCAACGGCGGAGAAGACGGTGGACAATATGTTATTCAACATATTAATAACAACGATTCTCATTCTTTTTCTAATCCCGATATTGGCGAATGGTTTCCGCTTTTTATGAATTCCCTCGGTCTTTTAAAGGAAAATATTGGCCATATTCCGCTATACTCACCTTTAGACAAGGTGGTCGAGATTCAAAAAAAAATCATTTTTCATGATGGGATTGGCATAAACAGAAATACCCTGGCTCGAGAAACCGAATGGTCTCCTCCATATCTCTCTTTCTATTTCAAAAAGATTGCCGGTATGTCTTTGAATGAATTCATGATAAAAAACGGTTCTCTTCCATTTACTGTGGGTAGTCAAAGGTTAGTTTGCCAGCAACGAGATAAATGATGGTTCGAAGATAAGCGACATGTTTGAATCCGTAAGCGCGTTTCATAGCGGTTTTGATCTTCGAGTTCAGGCCTTCGACCATCCCGTTCGTAACCCGGACGTTGAAGAAGTTGACAACGCCCTTCCAATACCGCTTGATCGTCCTCGCCGCTTGAATCACCGGTTGAAGCCAACTGTGCGTTGCCCAAAAGCACCAGCGTTTCAAATAGGCCACCGCATCGCCCGGATCGGCAATCTCCCAAAAGCGCGCCAGCGCCAACTTAATCTGATAAGCCCGCGCCGTTCGCAAGTCCAGCCGTTTCAATTCCGCCAGCCGGGCTTCTTGTCGGGTTGTCAGATTCTTCGGGTTTTTCAACCAGAGAAACCGGCTGTTTTTCAGCACCGCGTTTTCCCTCTGCTCCTCCCGGCGAACCGCCTCAAGAGCCTTGTTGATCTGGTTCATGACATGGAATCGGTCGAAAACGACCACGGCCTTGCTCAAGAACGTCCCGATCCCGTTCAGATACGGATCCCACATGTCGCAACAGATGACATCGATCCGGCCCGGATCGATTCCCCGCAACCGAAGATCCTCGATAAACGCCTCGACCACACCTTTTTTCCGGCCCTCTCCCAGGAAGATGACCCGGGATGCCTCGAGATCGCCGAACGATGTCATGTAGACATGACCCTTGCGAATCGAGAACTCATCGATCCCCAGCTGATGAAAACCGCTCAAATCGACAGCTTGGCGGGCCCGCTCGACGTAATGGTTCAAGATCCGCCACAGCCGATTGGCATGTTCTTTTGTCAGGTCCGCCACCGCCGCAACCGACATCTCCCGGCAGAGCGACAGAACCAGAAGCTCGAAGAGAAGCGTAAAGCCGCTCCCGGGCCGGGCCCACGGCACATCGACTTGCTTGACCCCACAGGTTCCGCATCGGATCCGCGGCACCCGCGCATGCAGATACGTCTCATACTGGAAGAAGTTGAGATGCCGCCATGTCCGATCCAGAGTGTCGTGGACTTCGCCTTCCTTCGTCTCTTGGCAAGAGGGACACGGAAATTTTGCTCCCTTGGCGAAGTCGATCCTGAGATCAAGCCGTCCTTCTTCCTTGGAAAATTTGATGTCGGAGACCTGCCAAGGGTCGGTGAGCCCAAGGGCCAAAGTAAACAAACTGAGTTCATTCATCAAGGCGTATCCTTTCATCGTGGGATTCGCCTCAAATCTTATCACGGCCTTTGTTTCTCCTTAAATCACGTCAACCCACACAAAATGGAAGAGAACCCTTTTTTATAATATCGAGAACAATTTTTCTTTGGATGAAGTTATTTATCTGGACGATCTGCTGTTGGCGGGGAAAAATGATCTGTTGTATTGCATCCATGGCGGAGATCCGATGGTGGATGAAAATGCCAATCAATTGATTATCAATGTCTATCAGCTCAATCGGAAGTCGATTACACAAAACAGAAATCGGCAAGATGATAGCGGACAGGGCTTCATGCTCGGCCCCGGCCTGGGCGAGCTTCTGACCCGGATGGTCTTGAAGAAGACGACCGAGGAGGACTCGGCGATCCTGCCCCTCCTCTCGCCTTACCGGAAATTCGCCGGCCAGGAAAAACTGAAATAGATCATCCCCGCGGGAATGTTCATGGCTTTTTGGCGGAAATCCTGATATATATATAATTTAGCATTCGGAATTGGACTGGGATTGCTTCTAATTCGGCAAGGAGGAGAACGTGGAATCAAAGCGGAAACAGATGCTGGTGCGACAGAAGGCATCTTTCGAACAAAAACTCCAAAATCGGCTGGCTTTCCTGAATGGAAAAGGGATGGCATCTCCTGAGACCGACAAAGACACACTCGTAAGAAAAATTAAAGCCGACATCAAAGCCGCGGATAATAGGCTGAGGCTGTTTGCCGCCAACGACAAGATCACGGAAGAAAATGCGCTGAGAAAGGCGGAACGGGCCGCTGCCCCAAAGAAAGAAAAAGAAAGCGGCAAAGACAAAAAGCCGAAGAAAGCCCCCGAAAAGGGCAAAGAGAAAAAGCCCAAGTCATAACATCGTGAACATCAAGCACATCCTGAACAAGATCGGCACGACGGAAGCCCCCTTGGCCCGCCAGCTTCTCATGACCGGCTTGATCACCAAGGCGCTCGAAGACAGGGGGAAGCCGGCGCCGGTGCTGATCGGAGGGTTGGCTCTCTCCTACTACACCCGGGATGTCTATTTTACGGCCGATATCGATCTGGCCTATGCCGATCGCGACGCTTTGGATGACGTCATGAAGGAGTTGGGTTTCGAGACATCGGGCCGCTACTGGATCCACCGCGGCCTGGATATTGCAGTCGAAGCACCGGCTTCAGGATTATCCGGAGAGGAGGCTCCTCGAGAAACCGTCGAACTCGATGAGGGGCTTTTCTGTGTGGTGATCGGCCTCGAGGACCTGATCATCGATCGCCTGAACGCCTGCAAGCACTGGAAATCCGAGATCGACTGCGAGATGACCCAATTGCTGATCGCCAGGTACGGAGAGGGATTGGATTGGCCGTATCTCGAAGAAAAAGCCTCCCGCTCTGAAAACGACACTCTAGCTGAACTGCGCGAGATCAAAGGGAGAGCATCCTCATGACCGAGACTCCGCGATCGCGGCCGTCGGCCGTCGAGATGTTGCTTCTTCGCGATCGTCTCGGTCTCGGAAGATACCGAAAAACAACGGCGCGGGATCCCGAAAAGAAAGAAATCCTGCTGGAGTTGGCTCTCAGGCGGATCGAAAAGGCCGAGCGGGAAAACTTCATCCCCTTAGGACCGCGAAAGCGCCGCGTCCGTTTTCTATCCTGACCCGCCCGCCACCGATCGCCGGGCAGGGTTCGCCGACGGACTTTATTCGAGCCAGTCGATAATCACAGCCCGGCCGAGCTTTTCGA
Source organism: Acidobacteriota bacterium (assembly GCA_033549365.1). Classification (NCBI taxonomy): domain Bacteria; kingdom Pseudomonadati; phylum Acidobacteriota; species Acidobacteriota bacterium. Next base: position 61,791 of record JAWSUF010000013.1, on the reverse strand, counting down.
ACTCCCTGTCCCCCGTGACGAGCGTAGCGCGCTCGCGAATAGCGGTTGCCGCCGCGAAACAGTCGGCGAAAAACAGGGCATGGACCGCTTTGAGGCGGGCCGCCTCGGCCATGTCCCCGCTTGTTCCGGCCTTGACATCGGCCGTTATACACCTTATGATACACACATTGAGGTGTATATGATGAGGACGAACATCGTCATCGACGATCGGCTCGTGGAGGAAGCCATGGCCTTGTCCAAACTGAAAACGAAGCGGGAGGTCGTCCACAAAGCTCTGGAGGAATACGTTCTGGCCCTGAAGAGGAAGGACCTTCGAGATCTCAGGGGCAAGGTCCGCTTCGCTGAAGGCTACGACTACAAGAAGCTGAGGCTTGGGTGATCCTCGTCGATTCTTCCGTGCTCATCGATTTCCTGGAAGGCCGGGAGAACGCCGCCGTCGACCGCCTCAGCAAAGCCCTCGACGACGGCATCCCCTTCGGAATCAGCCCGATCACTTGCCTGGAGGTCCTTCAGGGCGCGGCCACGGACAGGGATTTCGAAAGGCTTCACGAATATCTCGAGACCCAGACGATCTATGAGCTGAAAGGCGGACTGGATTCGTACGCGGCGGCCGCGGCTCTTTTCCGCTCTCTCCGCAAAAAAGGCCTGTCCGTCGGAAGCTCGGTCGATTGCCTGATCGCCCGGACGGCGATCGAGCACGGCCTTCATCTTCTCCATAACGATTCCGATTTTGACCGTATCGCCCGGGTCGCACCGCTCAAGATTTGGGGCGGACCCTAACCATGCGGGAAACCTCCGTCAAGACCTTCTCATCTCAACCCTCAGATTCCGGGGCGCTTCAGGTGGAAATCCGTCTTCTGTTGGAAGGCATGGGCCAGGAGCAAAATGTCGAATTCGCCGAAAAGTTTGCCCGTCAGGCGCAGGACGGCCGGCTGGCCATTTGAGTCAAAGCCGTGAGGGAAGGCCGTCTCCGGGTGGCCGGTGAGGTTGGTCGGCCCCAGGGCGCTTCCGATCAGGACATCGATCGTTTCGAAAAATTCATGGTAAGCCTGCATCAGCCTGTAACGGGCCCGGTTGGCCTGGATGTACTGAACGGCCGGGACAAGAGAGTGGAGGCGGAAAGACCCGACCCAGGCGCTGCGCTCGGGTTCCTCTGACATCATATCAAGATTCCCGCTGCGGATGAGGTCGTCAAAGGCGGCGGCGGCCTCGGTCGTCAACAGAAAGTCCATAGGGCCGGAGGTCATCTTGGGTAATTCGACCGGAACCGGCTCGACACCGAGAGACCTCAGAACTTCCAGGGCGTCGCGATTGAACTTCTGAATCTCGCTCATCCGCCGGCTTCGCTCGGGGAATTTCGGGTCCTCGGGGATTTCTCTTTCGAAGGCGGACTTCAGGTAACCCACCCGGAGCTTCCGGACGTCGCGTCCCCCGTCCCAGGAAAAGGGCACATCGAGGACGGTGTTGTCTTTGCCGTCCGGTCCCTGGATCGTGTGAAGGACGAGGGCGCAGTCCTCGGCCGTCCGGCAGAGCGGCCCGATCTTGTCCATGGTCCAGCTCAGGGCCATCGCCCCATGTCGACTGACCCGGCCGAAGGTCGGCCGAAGACCCGTGACGCCGCACCGGCTTGCCGGAGAGATGATCGAACCTCGCGTCTCCGACCCGATGGCGAACGGCACAAGTCCGGCGGCGACGGCCGAGGCCGGCCCGGCCGACGACCCGCTCGAGCCCTGCTTGGGATTCTCCGGGTCCCAGGGACTGCGTGTCATTCCCCCAAACCAGCGGTCGCCCATGGCCAGTGCTCCGAGGGTCAGCTTGGCGACGAGAACGGCTCCGGCTTCCGTAAGGCGGGTGTATACGGTCGCGTCTTCATCGATCACATGGTCTTGATAGGGCGATGCTCCAAAGGTCGTTTTGTATCCCTTGACCGCCAGGAGGTCCTTCGCCCCCCAGGGAATGCCGTGGAGCGGTCCCCGGTATTTCCCTTGGGCAATCTCCCTGTCGGCACGTTCAGCCTGATCCAGAGCCAGGTTCTCGGTCAGAGTGACCACACAGTGGAGAATCGGATCGTATGTCTTGAGACGTTCGAGATAGAGCCGGGTCAACCGCATCGAGGTGATCTTCCGACTCTTGAGGAGGGCGGAAAGATGAGTGACCGGCAGGAAGGCCAGGTCTTCGTCCGTTTCGGGCGGTTTGACGCGGACCTGGGACAGATAAAGCGCCGACCGGCCCGCTGGAAGTTTCGTCCCGGGAAGGACGGGATTGAACACCAGGGCCGACGGCGTATCGTTGCCGAGGTTCATATCGCGCAGGGCGGCAAAGCTTTGACGAAGACCGGTTTTTCTGTTCAGCCCTTCCGCGATCTGCTTCCGGGCCTCTTCGGAGAGGGGCAGCCCGGCGATTTCGGCCGCTGCGGCGACCATATCGGGAGTGATCTCCGCTACGTCCCGGGCCACGGCAAGGAGCGCTCCCGGGAGAAGCGTGCCGCCAAGTCCGGTGGCCGCAAAGTAGCCCAGGAATCGGCGTCGGTTGATCCCCAACATGCCGTCATCGGTGCGTTCTCGATGATCATCCATAAGATCCTCCTTTTCGAAGATTCCGCCTTCGTTTGCTGTAAGCCATCGCCAGTCTCAGAACCACAACAAAAAAGCAGAAGACGACGGCCGGAAGGCTCAGGGACGGCAGGACGGAGGAAAACGATCCCATGTACTTCACCCAGCTTTCCCATTTGAGGATGCCGGCATGCGCGGCAACCATGATCAGGGCTGCATAGCCTCCATACCTGAGAAACAACCGCCATCTTTCGCCACCCATCCGGCCTTTGACTTTGGCGCTCGAAGCGATCGCCATCAGGGTGAAAACCAGAAGCGCCGCGAAAGCCGGTAAAGACGACCACAAATTTTCCAGAACCCAGCCCGGCCAGGGGAACTCTTCGGGGATCAGCACGTGGGAGGCGACTCCGTGCGCCAGACCCAGGAAAAATCCGGCCAGTCCCAGGTGTTTTCTCAGGGCGAATTTTTCCGGAGAGACCTTCCCGAAATACCGCAATCCCGAAAGGGCCATCGACAGGCCGATCAAAAAGAGCGAGGCGATGGAAAAGGCCTTGTTCGTCAGGTAGAAATCGAAACCCCAGAATCCGTCCTTGAAGCGTTGCCGCAGGACGAAGTAAACGGCGCTCAAAACGCCGGCCGCGATGGAATAGAACACGGCGGTCCATCGAAGCTTGATGAGAAGCGCCTGTCTTTTCGTCGGGCTCGGTTTCATGTCATATTCCGTGAGTTTGTATCATCCGCCGATCCGCGGATATCCCGGTTAAGCTCTGCGCTCGGCAAAATTAATTATAACCGTCTTTTCCGGATCCGGCCAACTTCAGGGTGTTCTTTCAAGTGCCTTGAGGAGTTTTTCGATGCCGAAGACGACGGCCAGTTCGGCATGGGCTTTCGGTCCTGCGGCCTTACCCAGCCGGTCGAGCTTGTCCTTGATCCAGGCCGCTCTGGGTGTTTGATGTTTCTCGAGCCGTTCCATCGCCTGGAGTCCCACGGACGCCGCGTCGGCCAGGGCCTCCGCGAGCGGGCCGATCTCCCGGAGGGACGGCGAAGCCTCCAAATATTCCTGCAGCGAATGGGGTACGGTTCTCCAGAGAGCGAGACGGGCCGTTATCCGTCCAGCCGCATCGTCGTCGCGGTTTTCGAGAAACAAGTCCACATCGCGCCGGAATTCCCGGGCGGTCATGGATTCCGGGGCGCAGGCGTCGACAAACCGCGTCAGGGGCGAAAGCGTCGTGTAGGTCATCCCCTGGGAATGGCGCTGGTATCTCTTGAGCGGCTCCGTCACCGAAGCCAGCGTCTTCAGCGGTTGGATGTCCGCGCGCCCGGCCAGCCGCCTCAACAACATGTCCTGATTCTTGATATGGGTGAGGCCGTGCTCTTCCAATCGCAGCCCGGCATGTTCGAGCCGCCGATACATGTCCTCGACGTCCCGGACGGAAGCGGGCGACCACAATCTCTCGGCGATGGCCGCCGTTCGCGGCCAGATCCGCGAGTCCACGGTTTCTTCGGATACGAGTTCCCCCCACATCGTCGCTTCTCCGCCGAGCACGCGGGCTTTTTCCTCTTCCGTCAGCGTGCTTCCTTCGGGCAGAGGGTCGTTGAGATAGTGGAATTCGGCCGGCCGGCAGAGGTCGATATAATATCCGTGCGAAAGAATCCCCCGATAGCCTTTCCGGGCCGCCTCGGCCAGCGCATCCGGCCCGCGCCAGGAATGAATGACAATCCCCTGGGGAAGATCGGGCAGGAAGATCTCGTCCCAGCCGACCATGATCTTCCCGTGCCGCTCAAGAATCTCCAGGATTCTCGTGTTGAAATAGGCCTGCAGGGCATGGTTGTCCGCAAAGCCCATTTTTTTCTTGAACGCCTGGATTCCGGGATTGGCGTCCCAGGCTTTTCCGTCGACCTCATCTCCCCCGATGTGCAGATAGGGGTCGGGAAAGAGTTCGCTCATTTCCGCGAAAAACTTGTCCAGGAAAGCATAGACGTTTTCTTCGGCGGGATTGAAAGCCGGCGTCCAGACGCCGAATCGCCGTTCCACGCCGTAGGGTCCGGGCGCCGAGGCCAATTCCGGATGGGCGACAAACCAGCTTGTCGCATGGCCCGGGATGTCGAATTCCGGCATCACCCGGATGCCCCGGTCGGCGGCGTAGGCAATGATGTCGCGGACCTGCTCCTGCGTGTAATACAGGCCGTCCGAGCCTTTTTCGTGAAGGCCGGGGAAGGTCCGGCATTCGATGCGGAAGCCCTGGTCCTCGGTCAGGTGCCAGTGGAGGACGTTCAGTTTGACGGCGGCCATGCCGTCCAGATTCCGCTTGACGGCGCCCACGGACAGAAAATGCCGCCCCGGATCAAGCAAAAGTCCGCGCCAGGTGAAGCGCGGCCGGTCCTCGACCCGGATCGCGGGAAAGTAGTATCCCTTCTCGTCAGCCGCGAGAAGCTGGAGGAGGGTTTCGAACCCCCTCAGGACGCCGATGTCGGTCGGAGCTTCAAGACGGATGCCGTCGGGGAGAATCTCCAGGACATAGGATTCGTCCTCCCCCGGTTCGAGGCGGCCTGGACGTTCATAGCCGTAACGGAAAGACGGCGCGTCCTTGCCGGTCCACGGAATGAGAAAATCCTGCTTGAAGAAGATCCCGGTCCGGCCGGCCAGCCGGGACATGAACCGTCCGGCGCCGCGAACGGCCCTGTCCGCCGCATCGCCGCCGCCTGCGATCGAAAACGTCTCGTCGATGCGGAAGCGGCCGTCAAGACGCGTCACCGATTCCGGTACGGGCATCAGGTTCGCCACCGGATCAGCCTCTCCCCCGCCGGTTTCGCTCCATGCCGGGAATGCTCCGAGCAAGGCCGCGATACAAAAGAATACCGCCCAGGTTCGAGACATGGCGCGCCTCCGTTTTGTGAATAAGGTTCACCGGCAACTCCGGATGAAACACTTTATCACAGGCGGAAGTGCAACCCAAAACAAAAGGACTTACGGCGAATCCGATTCCGGGGAATCGCCGTGGGCAGGCGGCGGTGCCGTCGGCCGCCGGGGGCGCTACTCCTCGACTTTTTCGACGACGATGGTCAGGCTGGAGACCAGGGCCGCGACGGCGCCTATGGCCGCCCAGACCGGGGCGATGAGCACGCCGACGATTCCGACGGTGAGCGGAATTTCGAGGAAAGTTTTCCCCTCCTCCGTTTTCAGGATGATCCGGCGCACGTTGCCCTGGCGGATGATCTCCTTGATTTTTTCGAGGATTTCGGTGCCCTTGATCTTAAACTCTTCGGTGCGCGTTTTTTCCTTTTTGGGTTCTTCTTTGGATTCTTCGGTCATGGCTTTCTCCTTCGTCTTTAAAAGATATTACGGATGACGTCGGGGAAAAGTTCATTCAACGTCTCCAGGGAACCCGGCAGCATGTCATCCGACGCGACCGGCCGCCAGGAAGCGCCCAGGATCCGCCATTCATCCCGCACATCGCGGACAACCGTCAACTCGATCCGATAGGTTTCACCGGCAAAGCGGACCGCGCGTCGCAGCGTCTCGGCAATACCCGAAGACAGGAGGACGTCGATCCGGACCTCCCGAATCTCCGCCTCGACCTCCTCCCCCACTTCGGCCTTGAGGAGATGGATGACGATGCCGCGATATCTCCGGAAATGGTCTTCGATAAACGACCGCGCTTTGTCCCTGTTTCTTCCCTGGAAATCCTCATAGTCCTCGTGAATGAGTTCCATGATCGCCGCGGTATCTCGGTTTTCGGCCAAGGCGCGCAGGCGCTCGACCAGTTCGAGAATCCGGGCTTCGTCATCCATCGTCACGCCGCAACCGGGAACGGCGGCGGACACGACAAGAATTCCGAATCCGGCGGCAACCGCGGCGATCCCCGCAATCACCTTGTCCCGGAAACGCCTTCGACGGCTCGTCATGGCATCACTTGAGAAAGAGCTCGATGACCGGCAAAACGACGTCCGGAGCCTGGACGGGAAGGCGCAGAGTCAAGGTCGACCGTCCGGCCTCTTCCCTTTTCCCCGGCATAAATCCCGCCGCCTCGCCGGTCTCGGTAAAGCGGATTTCCGAGGCGTCGTTGAGAAGCTGGGCATAGGCGACTTTTCCGGCGAACCCGTCGAGATGAAACGCGCCCATGGGCCATTCGAGGACATGGAGATAGAGACGGCGCGTAGCCGGATTGTAGGTCAAAAGACCGTTCGGCGGCGTCGGGAACTCCTCGGGCGCCTGAGTGCAGCCGGTGATCGCCTGGTCGTGAAGCGCCATCCACTCCCCCAGTCCTTCGAGTCTTTCCATGGCCCGGGCATCGAACGTTCCCCGGCCCGTGGGACCGACGTTGAGCAGGAGATTCCCGCCCTTGCTCACGACCTCGGCCAGCATGACGACGAGTTGGCGCAGGCTTTTCCATGTGGATTCGTCGCGGTGATAGCCCCAGGAGCCGCTGAAGGTCTGGCATGTCTCCCAGGGAACGCGGCGGCCGTCCATCATAACCCATTCTCTCGGCATGAACTGCTCGGGCGTCCGATAGTCGAAGCCGCCGGGAACGTCGAGGAGGTCGAGCCGGTCGTTGACCACGATCCCGGGCTGAAGCTCACGGATCACCCGGATCAGTTTTTCGGACTGCCATTCCTTCCGGCCCTTGCCGTCAAGGCCGTCGGGAAACGAGTAGTCGAGAAAGAGGCTGTCGATCCGGCCGAAGTCCGTCAGAAGCTCGCGCACCTGACCGTGCAGATAGTCGGCGTAAACCCGGATATCGCGGCCCGCAGCCGCGGCCTTGAAGGACTCGTCGTCCCTCATCGGATGAAACCTGTCCGGCGGGTATTCCGAATGATGCCAGTCGAGAAGCGAATAATAAAACCCGACTTTGAGGCCTTCGGCCCGCAGGGCCTCGACGAGGGGGCGGATCAGGTCCTTGCCGTAAGGCGTGTTCGTGACCTTGAAGTCGGTGAGCCGGCTGTCCCACAGGCAGAATCCGTCGTGGTGCTTGGTCGTCACGACGACATACTTCATGCCGGCCCGGCGGGCCGCCCGCGCCCAGGCCGCGGGATCGTAGAGGTCGGGATCGAAGTGCCGGAAATAGATTTCGTAGGCGGCGGCGCTGATTTTCTCGCGACTCTGGACCCATTCGTGGCGGGCCGGGAGGGCGTAGAGCCCCCAGTGGATGAACATGCCGAACCGGGCTTCCGTCCACCAGCGCATTCTCTCCGCGCGCTGGGCGTCGGATTCCTTGGGAAGCGAGATTGCGGCGGCCAGGATGAGCGGAATGCCGATCAGAATGATCGCCGCTCCGGAAATCCAGGGAAACAGGGGAATCAAACGCATGGAGGACTCCTTTCTTGCCGTGGAATCGATTCGCGCCGGGTTCACGATATCAGAAGGCGTCTCGATGCGTCAAACCGCTGTGCTTGACAGAAACGGCGATATCTCCGAGGATGTCGGTATGAAGGGAAGGGCGTGAAAATTTCCGATCTCGGCGAGTTCGGTCTGATCCGGCGCATCGCTCCGTTGTTCAACCGCGATTTGCCCGAAGGCCTGACCGGCATCGGAGACGACTGCGCCGTCATCCCCTGGACAAAGAGCGACTGCCTCCTTGTCACGACCGACCTTCTCATCGAAGACACGCATTTCATCTCCTCCCGGATTCGTCCGAAGGATCTCGGGGCCAAGGCGCTGGCCGCAAACCTCAGCGATATCGCCGCCATGGGCGGGCGGCCGCTTTGGGCTTTTCTGTCTCTGGGGCTTCCTGAGGACACGGATGTCCGATGGCTGGACGCTTTTTTCAAGGGATTGCAGGCCTGCGCCTCGGAACATGAGACCCGGCTTCTCGGCGGAGACACGACTCGATCGAGCAAGGGCCTGGTGATCGATATTGCGGTCATCGGCCGTGTTGCACGGCGGCATGTGAAATTCAGATCGACGGCGAAGGCTAGCGACGTTATCGCCGTCACAGGCTGTCTCGGCGATTCTCTGGGCGGCCTCCGACTTCTTCAGGAGAATTCCTCCGCCGGACGCGACACCCGGTTTCTCATCCGGCACCATGTCCGGCCCCGGCCTCACATCGAGGAAGGCCGATGGCTGTCGCGGCGGCCGGGCGTCCGGGCCATGATGGACGTTTCCGACGGGCTCGATTCGGATATCCGGCGCATCATGGACGCCTCCCTCTGCGGGGCCGATATCGATCTCGAGCGTCTTCCGGTATCGCCGGCTCTCAAACGGACGGCAGCCGCCCGAGGTTGGGACCTTTTCTCGACTGCGGCCTGCGGAGGCGAAGACTATTGCCTTCTCTTCACGGCCGATGCCGCATCCTGGCCCTCCCTTGCCGCCGCGTTCAAAAAGCATTTCGGCCGCGATGTTTCGCCCATCGGAAAGATCACCCCCGCCTCATCCGGCCTTCGTTATTTCCTGAACGGCAAGCCGGCGCGCCTTTCTGAAGTGGGCTTCGAACACTTCCCTGCCCCTCGCGGCTGACCAACGCTTTTCAAATGCCTCCATGGCATCAATTCACGATCCTATTCGGGTACGATTAACTGGCAAAGGGTCGTATAGAGGTCTGTTCGCTGCAACCGGATGTTAAGCTGGGCGAATCCACACGAATGATCTCTGCCATCGCGCCAAATAATGACCTTATTCAAAAAGCAGAATCTGTTGACCCTGAGCAATATCGACTTCTTCTTGCGTTCCCTCAAAGCGCAATCGACTCTCCTGTGCATAATCGTTTCGAATTTCCACAGAAACCCATTTGCGCTTTAGACCCTCAGCTACATACCCTGTGGTATTGCTACCCGCAAATGGATCAAGCACAATATCCCCTGGATTCGTGAGAAATTCAATAAAGAATCTTGGTAGCTCTGTAGGAAAACGAGCTGGATGTATTTTAGTGCCAGCAGATTTGCATTTTTTTATATAAGCGCTATTCGATTCATTGTTACCACACTGGATAAGATTTGATGGAATTGAACCGCCATGATCGCTTGCAAATGTACTATTAATAACATGGCCGCTTGGCCGAATGGTTTGCTTCACTCCTCGTTTGATTAGGCGTTTCATATCCTTGCTGTACGGTTGCAGAACCTTTCGATTATCAGCTTTAGCCATCGAATCTTTTATAAGCCAAAAAATATATTCCACACTATCTTTTACCCGAATTCGCCGAACATTTACCCACTCAGCTGGTGCCGGCATTTTTGCCGGATTGAACCAAAAATATTCTTGCGCCAAATCAAATCCGACATCGTCTGCAAGAGCAAGAATTACTCGATAATGGTATAGACTGCGAATCGGTAACCCGGGTTTCCATGCACCTCCAAGATTTAGGACAAAGGAGCCTGATGGCTTTATAATTCGTTTGATTTCCCGGGTAAAAGGAAGAAACCAAGTAATGTAATCCTCCTGGTTGGCATTTCCATATTCTTTCTTGAAATGGAGAGCGTACGGCGGACTTGTAATAACTAGATCAATCGAATCATCAGGCATCTGTTGCATGAATCCTAGGCTATTAGTGCAATACATCGCCCCAAACTTAGTTTTGTAGATCGGTTCAGATTGAATATGCATCAATGACATCCTGAAAGCGTGAAAACCATCGTGGGATTATCTCTTCCTCATCTGGAATGGAATGCATGACTTGAATTTTATTCGGATGATTTCGGTGGCGCGGAAGCTCTCTTACCAATGCGTATCGGAATTGACTCCAATCACCGGTGTAGCGGCCGACACAGACGGCGACAACATCGAAATGATTATGGTCGTAATAGCGACTGCTAGGGTCGCCTTTGGCAGCACGCGTCTTTTGTAGTTCGACCTGAGGTTTCGGGCCGTTACGAATAGTCTTTACTTCAACTCTTATGGACCTTCCAGATATCGCTACTACGGTAAAATCATGCAAGCCATCCGCATCGTGGTCTTCGTAGCTAGTCAACCAGCCTTCTCTACTTGCGATACGTAGTTTCCTCTCGAAATGTACTTCTGCGACAGCACCTTCCAAAGCCACCTTTAGGCGAAATCGCCTGTCTATTGCATCGAGCAGTTCCTGGGCCGTTAGACCGTATTTTAATTCGAGTGCATGCGGCATAGTATCATCCTTGTTAAACAGAATTTCTCTGTGATGTCGTCTGTTTTAGCTCGTTTCCACATGGTTGTTTGTCAGCCTAACATCCTGGCGTTCAGCGGAGGCGCGCAGCGCCGCCCGCTGCAACGGCTTGTTGGGCAGCACTCATGTCGCCCCCTTCAATGAGAGAAGCTCCTTGCTCAAGGTCTTCGTGATCTCCCAGAGCATCGCAGCATCATCGACGGAGAGGTTAATTCCATAGGCACGTTCCTTCTCTGGATGAACATAGTTCCGGTAATCACGAAGGATCGCCGCTACGTCTTTGGCAGAACGCGAGATCCAACCAAGATCGTGGCCAACATCGATGTATGGCGCTAGAGTCCATTGGCGGAGATTAAGAGCTTTCTGCGTCCTGCCGTCGATTGGAGCAGCTGGCGAGCGAAACAGGGCGCTCTTGTCGGCCAACTTGTTCGCTCGAGACACAAAGAGCGCCTCGAGCAGACCGCCTGCCATCCCTAGCATTGTGCTGCCCAACAATGCATATATAGTTTCTTCTTAACACCTTTAGAGCGCAAAATCACAATAAAAAACCCAAACTCGTTAACCCGCATAAGTCCTTTTACTGCAGTCTTTTAGTTCATGTTTTCCGCTCGGAGCGGGGTGAGAAATGGATTCTATGTAATACGCCGACAAATTTATATTTACCCCACTTTTCACAAATTTATGTTATTACAAAACACCGCGATTTGTCAAGAAGACTTTCTATAATAATACATCCACCCAGAAATCCCCATAGCTACACATTCAATTAGTTATGCCTTCCACCGACGGGTGTCAAGTAAACTTAAAAGCGGGCTGTCTTAAATTTTAAAGGTGGACTAAGTTTAGACTGTTAGACTTGATCTTTCCCCTCCCCCCGCCGCTAATCAGCTCTTTTTGCGCGCAACCACAGCACGGTGGTTGTGCGCATATCGAGGTTGTCAGGTTGACAAATCCCGCGCCTTTGGGATACTTTGCATTCGATTCCGGCCGCCTCCCCGCGAGCCGAACTCGCCTGAAAGGAGCCATCCATGAGCGTCAAGTTTCGTCTCGGCCTGATGATGTTTCTCCAGTACGCGATCTGGGGAGCCTGGGCCCCGGTTTTATCCGAATACCTCATCAACACCCTCGGATACACCGGAACCCAGGTCGGGCTGATCTACAGCCTGCTGCCTCTGGCCACGATCATCGCGCCGTTCATCGGCGGCCAGATCGCCGACCGCTATTTCCCGACCCAGAAGGTGATCGCCGGCATGCAGCTTGCCGGGGGGTTTTTCCTCATCATCATCTCCACCGTGACGGCCTTCGCGCCGATGATGTGGCTGATGTTCTTTTACTGCGTCGTCTACGCCCCCACCCTGGCCCTGACCAACTCCATCGCCTTCATCAATCTCGAAAACTCCGAGAAGGACTTCGGCCGCATCCGGGTCTGGGGGACGATCGGCTGGATCGCCGCCGGCTGGATCCTGACGGGATGGCGCACCATCTCCGCGGGAATCGAAATCCCCCTGCTCAAGGGCGACACGCTCTTTCTGGCCGGGATCTTTTCGCTCGTCATGGGCTTCATGTCCTTCGGGCTTCCGCATACACCGCCCCGCAAGGAGGGCGCTAAGCCCTGGGCCTTCCTCGAAGCCTTGAAAATGCTGCGGGATAAAAACTTCCTGATCTTCGTCATCATCTCCTTCGTCGTGGCCACGGAGCTTCAGTTCTATTACATCCTGACGGCGCCCTTCTTGACGGACAGCATCGGTGTAACCGGTTCGGCCGTGCCTGCGGTCATGACCATCGCCCAGATCGCCGAGATCTTCGTCATGGCCCTGCTCCTCCCCTACTTCCTGCCCCGCTTCGGCATGCGGACCACTTTGGCCATCGGGATCCTGGCCTGGCCCATCCGGTATATCATCTTCGTCATCGGCGCCCCGTCCTGGCTCGTCATTTCCTCGCTGTCTCTCCACGGCTTCTGCTACGTTTTCTTCTTCACCACGGCCTTCATCTATGTCGACCGGATCGCGCCCAAAGACATCCGGGCCTCGGCCCAAAGCCTGATCGCCATCGCTCTGCTCGGGTTCGGGAATTTTGTCGGCAGCCTGTTCGCCGGCTGGATCCAGACGATCTTCACGATTGAGGCGGTGACCAACTGGCGATCGGTCTTCATCGTTCCGACGGTCCTGACGATCCTCTGCCTCATTGCGTTCGTCGCCTTTTTCCGGGAAAAGAAATCCGCCTCGGCATGAGTTCTATATCAGGAGAATGAAAATGAAAAAGAAAACACTGGGCATCGGTTTTGTCGGAGGCGGCTTCATCACCCGCTTCCATATCCGGTCCTGGGTCGGCGTCCGCGACGCCGACGTCCTCGGCATCGTCGATCCGGACATGAAGCGGGCCGAAGAAGCGGCCGCGCTGGCCAAAAGCCTGAGGGTCGGCGAGCCCCGCGTCCACCGCAGCCTGACCGACATGGTGGCCGACCCGGCCATCGACGCCATCTGGATCGGCTCTCCCAACTTCACCCGGCTCGAAGTCATGGAGGAGATCGTCCATGCCCTGGAAAAAGGCAAGGGCGAGCTTGTCGGCATCTGTTGCGAAAAGCCCCTGGGCCGCAATGTCGCGGAAGCCCGGAAAATGCTCGAACTCGTCCAAAAAGCCGGGCTTCTCGACGGCTATCTCGAAAACCAGGTCTTCGCGCCGGCCGTCGTCCGGGGCAAGGAGATTGTCTGGGCGCGGGGGGCCAATTTCTGCGGCCGGCCTTATCTCGCCCGGGCCGCCGAGGAGCACAGCGGTCCCCACATGCCCTGGTTCTGGGAAGGCGAACTCCAGGGCGGCGGCGTTCTCAACGACATGATGTGCCACTCCGTCGAGGAAGCCCGGTTCATGCTCACGGCGCCGGGCGCACCCCGCGAGTCCCTGACGCCGGTTAAAATCACCGCCTACGCCACCTGTCTGAAATGGCAGGACCCGAAATACGCCAAGATCCTGTTCGACAATTCCGGCGGAAAAACGGATTACCTGACGCGGCCCTCAGAGGATTTCGCCCGGGCCCTCGTCGAGTACAAGGACGCGGACGGCCGGATCCTGGTCGTCGAGACCACGACATCCTGGTGTTATGTCGGGGCCGGGCTGAGGCTGTCCATGGAGCTTTTGGGGCCCGAATACTCGCTGTCCATCAACACCCTCGACTCCGGGCTCAAGGTGTTCTTCAGCCGGGGCGTCCAGGGCGATAGCGGCGAGGACCTCGTCGAAAAACAGAACGCCGAGATGGGCCTCATGCCCGTCGTCGGTTCCGAGGAGACCGAGTACGGCTATATCGCCGAGAACCGCCACATGGTTCAGAGCTTCCTCGACGGGAAGCGGCCCGAGGAGAATTTCAGCGACGGCCTGAACGTGGCCGAGCTTCTGATGGCCGCCTACATGAGCGCCGAGCAGGAAAAAACCCTGGTCTATCCGCCGCCGGGACTGGACACCTTCATCCCGGCCGTGGCTCGCGGGGCCTGGAATCCCCGGAAGCGCTGAGGGAGGGTCGTCATGCGTATTTGTCTGATGATTTTTGCCTGCGCCGCAATCTGCCTGGCCGTCATGCAGGCCCCTCCGGCCGGTGCGAAACCCCAGACGGCGGCCGGAATCCCCCAGGATGTTTCCGATGCCGTCCGGGAGACGGATTACGATTCCGTGCGCATCAAGTCCTTCCCCATCGCCATGCAGGCCTGGACGTTTCGAAAGTTCACGTTTTTTGAAACGCTGGACAGGACGAAAGCCCTCGGCATCACCCGGATTCAGGCCTATCCGGGGCAAAAGCTGGAGGCCGGGGATTCCAAAACCGTGTTCAGCCATGACATGGACGAAGCGACGCGGAAGCGCGTCAAGGACGCTCTCGCCGAACGCGGCATGACGCTCGTCGCCTACGGCGTCGTGGACATCGGGACGACCGAAGACAACATGCGGAAAGTCTTCGATTTTGCCCGGGACATGGGCATCGGGATTGTCGTCTGCGAGCCGCGGGAGGCCGACTTTGCGCTCATCGAAAAGATGGTCAAGGCCACCGGCGTCCGGATTGCGATCCACAACCATCCTCCGCCAACGCCCTATGCGCAACCCGGGACCGTGCTGGAGCGGGTCGCGGAACGGGACGCCCGGATCGGCGCTTCGGCCGACACCGGCCACTGGATGCGCACGGGACTCGATCCCGTCGCCTGCCTCCGGCTTCTCGAAGGACGGATCATCGACGTCCATCTCAAGGACCGGAGCGATTTCGGAATCCAGGGAGCGGTCGACGTGCCGTTCGGCGACGGCCGCGCCGATATCAGGAGAATTCTGGCCGAACTGACGCTTCAGGATTATGCGGGCCACCTGACCATCGAATACGAAAACGAGGCCGAAGTCGAAAATCCCGAACCCGCGATCCGCAAGGGCCTGGAATTCCTCCGCGGCGTTACGTATTACCACGGCTACGAACAGATTCTCGGACGAAGCGGAGGCCGCTATAACAAGCACGGCTGGAATCATTACGGACCGGGATATTTCACGCTCGACCCAAAGACCGGCGTCCTCGAATCCGTCGACGGCATGGGGCTCTTCTGGTACAGCCGGCGCATGTTCCGGGATTTCGTTCTGGATTTCGAATACAAGTGCGCCCGTAAGGATACAAATTCCGGGGTTTTTGTGCGGGTGCCGGAAGTCCCAACAAGCGACGACTACATCTACCACTCCTTCGAAATCCAGATAAACGACGCCGGGAAGGGCATCCACCGCACGGGGGCGGTCTATGACGCCGAGGCCCCGACGGCGGATGCGGAAAAACCGACCGGCGAATGGAACCACATGAGGATTATGCTTGTCGGAAACCGGATCCAGGTCGAGCTCAACGGAGTCGCCGTCCTGGACTGGGAGGCCGAACCCCGGGGCAAGGTCCGCGATTTCGCCGATGAAGGCTATATCGGGCTTCAGAATCATGACAGCATCTCTCCCGTCTTTTTCCGGAATATCTTCATCAAGGAGTTGCGGCCGGATTGATAACGATATGGTATGATGGAGGGCGAGTGAGGGACCCATGAAAATCCGTTATATCAACGGCAATCGGCTGTTTCATGCCGTTCTGGCAGGGGGAAACGCCGTTATCGAGGACCGGGACTATCTGAACAAAATCAACGTCTTTCCCGTTCCGGATGCGGATACGGGAACTAATCTGGCCTCGACCATGCGGGCCATCGCCGAAAAAGCCAAAGCCTTCCCTTCCGTTCAGCCGACCATGGAATCCATCGCCGACGCCGCGATCGCCGGCGCCCGGGGAAACTCCGGCCTGATTTTCGCCCAGTTCCTCTACGGCCTCAGCCGGGAGATGCGTGACGATATCCAGCTGACCACCCGGGCCTTCGGTGAATCCGTCAGGAAGGCGGCACGGCACGCCTACAAAGCGATGCTGAAACCCGTCGAAGGCACCATGCTGACCGTCATCAAGGAATGGGCCGATGACGTTTACGATCACTGCATGCACATTTCCGACTTCTCCGAATTGCTGCCCCGCTCCCTGAAAGCTGCCGAGGAATCGTTGAGGCGGACGCCTGAAAAGCTGGCCGTTCTGGCCCGGGCCGGTGTCGTCGATGCCGGAGCCCGGGGGTTCTTCGATTTTATCCAGGGAGTCGCGGATTTCATCGGCCGCGGCAACCTGCGGGCCCTGGCGCGCTTTCGGAAAGCGATTCCTGATGTCGATGCAGCGGTGCCGGCTCACACCTCAGCCGAGGGGCTGGAGCAGCGCTGGTGCGCCGAAGCCCTGATCGCCGGGGAAAACCTCGACCCCGACGTCATCCGGAATGTAGCGGCGTCTTTCGGAGAATCGGTCATCGTCGCCGGTTCCGGAACGCGCGTCCGGATTCACTGCCACACCGACCGTCCGGCCGAGATGTTCTACAAAATCAAGGATTTCGGATCCGTGATCGACATCAAGGCCGACGACATGCTTCGCCAGTACGAGGCCGCCCACCAGAGGCTCGGCGACATCGCCCTGGTGACGGATTCTTCGTGTGATCTTCCCCAGGACGTTCTGGACGCCCATCAGGTTCACGTCATCCCCTATCACGTCGTCTTCGGCGAGAGCCTGTTTCTGGATAAGGTCACCCTGACGCCGGAAAAGTTCTACGAGATGCTGGAGACCTCGCCGGTCATGCCGAAAAGCTCACAGCCGACGCCCAAGGCGGTCCAGGATATGCTCTCCTTCCTGACGACGCACTACGCCTCCGTCGTCGTCTGGACTATCTCCGAAAAACTGTCCGGACTGAACGCGATGTTTCAGACGGCGGCCGGGGAATATCCCCCCGGAAAGGTTTCCGTTTTCAATTCACGGCAGCTTTCGGCCTCCCTGGGTCTCATTGTCCTCAGGACCGCCGAAGCCCTGCGCGGAGGGGCAAGCACCGCTGAGATTGAAGCCGCAGCCCCGGACTGGGTCAAAAAGACGCGCATCTGGGTCGATGTCCGGACCCTGGAATACATGGTTCGCGGAGGGCGCGTCAGCCCGCTCAAGGGGCTTTTGGCCAAGGTTCTCAACATCAAGCCCATCGTCACCCTGGACGCCGAGGGGAAAGCCGCGGCCGCCGGCAAATCCTTCAGCCGAAGCGGCAACATGAAAAAGATCGTCTCGCTCATCGGTCGCGAAGCCGATCGCGGCAAAGTCTGGAAATACGGCCTGGTTCATGCCCGCAGCCGGGATCGAGCGGAGGAATATGCTTCGCGACTGAGAGGGCGTCTCGGTCGCGAACCGGCTTACATCGTCGACATCTCCCCCGTCATCGGCGTCCATAACGGCATCGGCGCCGTGGGCATCGCCATGATGATGAAATAGTTCGGAGGCCCAACATGACGTCACTTCTCGGGCTCGCGGCCGCAGGCGTTTTTCTGTATATGACCGCGGCCTTTGCGATTGCGCTTCTCCGCAAGGACAATTCCATCGCCGACATCTTCTGGGGTCCGGGATTCGGGCTTGTCGCCGTCTTGACGGCGGTCGCCGCCGAGGCCGGATCGCCCCGCCAAATCCTGGTCAACCTGCTCGTTCTCGTCTGGGGAATGCGCCTGGCCCTGCATATCGCCGTCCGGAACCGAAAGCGGGGCGAGGATTTCCGCTATGCGAAATGGCGTCGCGACTGGGGACGGCTGTTCATCCCGCGCACCTATCTTCAGGTTTTTCTTCTTCAGGGCGTCTTTCTGCTGATCATCAGTTTTCCGGTTCTCGTCGTCAACCATCGGGGCGCCGGGCCTCTGACGGGGCTTGACATTTTCGCGGCGGCGCTCTGGCTGATCGGTTTCTTTTTTGAGGCCGTTGGGGATTTTCAGCTTCTGCGCTTCAAGAGGAATCCGGAAAACAAGGGCCGGATCATGACTCAGGGATTATGGAGCATCACGCGTCATCCGAACTACTTCGGCGAGGCCGTCATGTGGTGGGCGATCTTTCTCTTCGCCGTTCAGGCGCCCAACGGCTGGATCTCCGTCATCGGCCCGGCGCTCATCACTTTTCTTCTTATGCGCGTCTCCGGCGTCGTCATGCTTGAAAAGAAATACACCGGCAATCCCGAATACGAAGTTTACGTCAAATCCGTCAACGCCTTCTTCCCCGGCTTCCGCCGGAAACCATAAAGGCCATCCCGTAGGATTCCGCCTTGTGGGCCTGATCGATTCACGAGTCGAGGCGGCTGCAGATGCAAGGCGCGGAGGGTGAAGCTGTACTCTTCAGCATTTTTGTGAGTCGATCAGGCTAAAAGCGGATTTGGGCGCCGACGGTGAGAAAATGAATCCAGGCGAAGTTGTAGACTTCCTCGACGTCCGCGCCGCCCTCGACGAACCGGTATCCGGCCTTGAGACGGATCTCCGGGGCGATCTGAGCGGTTATCCCGAGAAATACGTCCTCCGCCCGTCCCTGCGGTGCGGCCAGGGCGTCGCCTTCGATCAACACGGAGTACTTGTCACCGAAACGGCGCTCGGCCCAGAAGCGGATCAGGGGAACGAAGCCGACATTCGTTTTTTCCGAAAACTGTCCGCCGCCGAGAAGACTGATGGAGGCGTCCCGGATTTTGGCCGTCAATCCCGCGCCCAGACGCCAGGTATCGGAATCCGCAAAGATATACATCCAGGACAGCCGGTAGGAGTTGAAGCGGTATTTTCCCCGAAGCGATGTGCCGGCCGGAAATAGAACGCCGTTAAATAAGATCGGGAGCGGGGCATCGCCCACGGCAAAAAGACTGAGCGGCGCGTAGAGGGCGGAGATGTGATGCCGGGGATGAATTTGAACTCCGATCCGGAGTCTCTGGAACCATTTGGATTCCGGATCGAGATCCCGCGACAAGGAGAACCGGGTTCCGGTGCTGCGCGGGATCTGGATGTCGTTATAGCCGCTGAAGGCCAGCCCCGTCTCCGCTTCGATCGTCCAGGGAGACGGCTTGTCGGCCGCAGCCGGGGTCAGGGCCGTCAGAAGGATCAAGGTGCTGAAAAGAACGGTCCGCCGCATGGTTCGCAATCCTCTCGTCCGTTAAAATCCGGGTGAAATCGTGAACTGGAAATACCAGCCCCTCTCCGGCCTGTCCAGGGGTTTGACATAGTTGAGCCCGAGAACCAGATAGCCGAAGAGATTGGTCCGCAATCCGGTGCCCACGCTGGACACCGGAACCTGCTTGCCTCCCAAAAACGAGGGGCTTGTGCCCTCGCGCCAGGCCACGCCGATATCGTAAAACGCGAAGGCTTCGAGCGGCCAGACGCCGTAGAAACCCTTCCCCAGCCCGAGAAGCCCAAAGAGAGGAAAGCGGACTTCGAAATTGGCGAGGGCCATTTTGCTGCCGATCAGCCTGTCGAAAGTGAACCCTCCCGCGTCGGAAAATTCGAAATAGGAAAACGACGAATCGTTGTAGCCTCGGACGAGGTTTTCATAGCCGATGAAGAGAGGCCACAACCGGCCGTCTTCGGCATCTTTTCCGTAACGGCCGTAATGGATTGCCCGGAAGGCCAGCGTAATCGGGCGGACAGGCATGATGTACCGTCGATAATCGGCCAGAACCGTCGTGAAAGCCAGCGACCCCAGCGTCGGTGTGACCTGGAGGAGATAGCTCTGCCCCAGGATGGGGCTCGTGGCGCCGAAAATCCCCGTGTCATAGACCATGGAGGCCGAGACGGTTCCGAAATACAGGCTCGGGCTCGACGGCAGCCTTTCCTTTTCATTGAGGATCATGAAGTCGTCGAAAAGCGAATAGGCGCGGGTATAGAGCATCGTGTTGAAATCGAGAAGGCGCACTCCGGCGTTCAATTCAAGCCGTCGGGCGGTGTTGAAGGGATAAAAGGCGAAGCCCGAAATTTCGTAGTTGATCTGCCGGAACAGGATTTCCTGCTCGATATAGGCCGGCTCTCCGAAGACCTGGCCGATGGACACGCCGTAGCTCCCGTAGACATAAGGCATGCGCTGGCCGACGACGCCCCAGTTCCACCTCTTTCGGTTGTTGAGATAGGCGGCCTGGAAGGCGCTGTCGATCAGCCGGTTGTTGACCTGGGCGACGGTGACGACGGTGTGATATCCCAGCATGTCGCTCCAGAATGCGGCGATGCCTCCGGCTCCAAAGCTCCCATAGCGGTCGACGCCGACGGCGACCTGGGGTTGGCTCAGGTAATCGAGAGTGAGGCGGGGTTTGTAGTCCGATACGGGAAAATCGGTCTCCTTGGGAAGGCCGAAGAGCGGGTTCTTCAGAAGGCCGAGAAGAGTTCCCTCAGGTTGGGTCCGGGGAGGCAGAACGGCCAGACGCATCCCCTCGAACTGAGCAATGAAAGGGGTTCCGGCCAGGGCTTCGTCCGTATCCACGGCAAAGATCGAGTATTTCCCGTCTTCGTAGGCGCTGTAGGCCAGGGCCTGTCCCCGGATCGCCGTCGAGATGGCCGGGCTCAGTTCCGTGATTCCGGCAACTCCGGTATAGAGGTTCGTCACCTGGTGAATCCGGCGGTCGGCAAGGTCCAAACGATAGACATCGGATTTGCCGCCCTGGTCGGAAATGAAATACAGCGATCCGCTGTCGGACGACCATTGGGGATTGATGTTTTTTCCGTCCGGAAAAGCGAGAAGCCGTTCGATGGCCCCAGTCGACGGATCGAGCAGGGCGATTTCGTAGTGGCCGATATCCATCCATTCGAGATTCGTCGTGAAACGGTCGGTGACAAAGGCGATGGTTTTTCCATCGGGCGACCAGGCCGGCTGCAGATCGGCGAAAGAATCCCGGGTCATCTGCTTGAGGATATTCGTTTCGAGTTCGTAGATGAACAGGTCGGATGTGCCGCTCGCCAGGGCCGAAAAGGCGATGAATCGGCCGTCGGGCGACCAGGTGGGATTGACGATTTCCCCCAGCTCAGTGAAGGGAATCTCCCTGTCCGTCCGGCCGCTTTGGACATCAACGATGACCAGGTGGGGCCGGCCGCGGCTCACGGCTCCGAAAACGAATTTATCGCCTTCGGCATTCCAGGACCCCGAGGATTTGATGAACTGAATGCTTTCGAAGTGGGGATCCACGGCTGTCGAGGTCAGTTTTCTTTTAATTTTGCCGGTTTGGGCGTCGGCCAGAAAGAGATCGACCGAGAAAAGATTCCGCGTGGAAAGAAAGATGATCTCGGTGCCGTCCGGGCTCAGGGACGGCGCGACATTATAGGGGTTCATCTCCGTGCCCGGGAACAGGGACCGGCCGGTTTCGGCCGGTGTTTTGGTTTTCTCCTGAACCGGGGCATAGGCTTCCTGCATGGCGGTATGCCAGTCGGTCGAAAGCTGTTTAAGATCGACTCTCAGCAGGGCTTCGAGAGCGGGCTCGTAGTTGCCCGCCCGCCCGACCGCCTTCATGATCTTTCCCACGACGTCGTCGCCCCAACGCCCCGTCACGTAAGCCCAGAAAGCATGGCCGTAGCGGTAGGGAAAGTACTTGAAGGAGTCCATCTTGTTGATCAGCGGAAGATCCTTGCTGCGGACGGCATCGCGCATCCACATGGCCGTCAGGGGATCTTCGGGCCCGATGGAAAGGTACTCGGCCATTCCCTCGACGAACCACAGGGGAATACGCATCAGACCCTGCGGGCTCTGCCGGGCGTCGTCGGAATGGCCCTGGGCCATGATGTCGAACTGGAAGGCGTGAATCAGCTCGTGACCGATGACATGGTCCGTTTCGGCCAGGGACGCGCCATAGGGAAGTACGATCCGCCTTTTGAAGGATTCGGTGACGCCGCCTGTTCCCTCGCCGAGTGAGCCGGAAATCACGGTTGTCTGCTGGAACTCGGGTCCGCTTCCGTAGAGAATCAGAGCCTGGCGGCCTTTGAGCTCATGATTGAAAAGGCGGGACAGCCGAGCGTACCATCTTTCAGCCATCAAACCGGCTTCCTTGACGACATCTTCCTGTTCCAGGTAGAAGTAGATGTCGAAATGAAGGGTCTTCATCACGCGGAAATCGAAGTCCTGGTACTGGACCTTGTTGCGGCCGAAATACTGGGCCTCCAGGGATGAGACCGTAAAAATCACGACGATTATCCCGACCAAAATCAAATGGGCTGTTATTTTATTGGGATGGAAGAATTTAGACATGATGTTCCTCCTTGCGCTTCCGACTCCATCATAGCCGAATTCAAGGCTTTCGCCAAATGCCGGAGGCAACCCGGATCCGGGCCGGGAAATCCCACGATTCAGCGTGCGGCGTCGAGCAGGACGAGCCGTTCGAGTGTTTTATTGACAATCGCCGAACCGGAATCCGAATCGGCGGTTTCCGCCAAAATCATCTTGTCATGCTTGACGGCCGATGCAATTTCACGACCCCTGTCTGTGGACATTTGGATAAAAGAATCACCCTTGTTGCGAAAATTGTGAAGCCGGCCCCCCGGAACGACGGCCGACGCCAGCGCTTCGAAAGCCGAAGCCGCATCTTCGTGAGAGGCAAACCTGAGAACGGCCAACATTGAGCCGTCCTCATAATGAGCTCCGACGCCTTCCCGGGGGTGGTGAGGCGATAGATGCTGCGAAATTAAGGGAAGCAGATTGGCAAAGCCCAAAGGACCTCTGACATAGCTCCGATTTCGGATGGGCTCCTCATCCCCGGGCAGAACCTGGAGCAGACCGGGCCTGACGCCGCCCGCAGGAAGATCGCCGTCCAGCACTTCGGCCAGAATCCGGATTCCCTCCACGGTTTCCGGATCCTCGTCGAAACCGGTCAACGTGGCGACGATCGGGCCTTTCCAAAAATTCAAGTAGTATGAGGAAAGTTCGCCGCCCTCGCCGAAGCCGACGGGGTCTCCCTTTCCCGAGATCTTGAAGGAATACATTCCGAACGCCGCTTCGGGCGAGTCCATGGCGAACAACTCCAGGGAGATATCGCGTCCGCCGGGAGATCGGAAATCCTGGACGACGGCCGCCCGAAATCCGTACTCCATGTAGATCTCGGCGCCCCCGTTGATGTAGATGAAGAGATCCTCGCCATCATAGAACTGGGGTTCGCCGTGTCTCCGCCACTCCCCTGCTTCTCCATCCTTGGGAAGCACGGACAGCAGCCTGGCTTTTTCGGATACAGGCGGGTCATCGATTGCGGGAACTGCCGTGTTCTGCGCAGCAATGAGAATGACTGCGGCAGCGAGCATTTTCAACATCATGGCGAAACAGCTCAGACTTTAACCTCCCGAAGACGAATCCGGGAGGGGTCCATGACGCCTAAACCCTGCTCCGCCCCCCGCCGGATCATGATGATATCGGCGGGATCGAGATCCCAGAGTCCACAGCAGACCGCGTCCACGGCCACCCGGTCCACACCCGCCAGAACTTTCCGGGGCCGGATGAGTTCCCCCGGTCCGAAGGGACCGTTGGTGATGACGAATTCAACGGCATCCACAACGTTCAGGGCCGGTTTGAGAATCCTGTTCAGGTCGACGATGCATTGGTCGAGGTGGGCCAGATCTTCCGGATCGGTCTTCCAGTTTGGACGGTGAAACGTCCGGTTGTTGACGGGCGAATTCAGCCCCATGAGATTCTTCAGCGTTCCGGTGAACTTGTTTCCGGCGTGATCCTTGGTGATCGGCATATTGATCCACAGATCATATTCGTAAAACGCCTCCAGAATCCGGGCTTCAGGAAGCGATTTCGCGCCGGGAACGGCAACGGCCCGGAACAGCGATTCGTCGCGTTCGAAGGTCCGGATTCCGACGTTTTCCTCGGCGGCCACGGTGGCCAGTCCCGTGTCCTCCCATTGTTTCATGGTCTGCCAGGACAGGCAGTCGACGGCGGCGGCTTCCGCCTCCCGGCAAAGCTCGGCGACCCCTCTGAGGATTTCCGGTTTGGTGTACGTTCCGGGATGGCGGCTCTGGACATTCGGCAAAAGCGCGACCTTGGCTCCCTTCGGGATAAAAGAACGAATTCCGCCAAGAGCTTCGACGGCCGCATGCACGGTCTTGCAGATGTCGTCTCCCTCGGCGACCGCAACCTCGACCGTTTCGCCGGGATGCGATAACATTGTGCCGCCGCGGCCGAATAGCAGCCGACCGCCGGCCGCAAAACCCAGCCCCATCCCGGCCGTTTTCTTGACAAAGTCCCTTCGACCGATCTTATTCGCCATGTCCGTCCTCCTTGCCGTGGTTTTCATGATTGTCCCACAGCAGGCTGTCGGGATCAAGCATGAGCTTGACTTGGCTTCCCCCGGGCATTGTGATACAAAAACATCCGATCCCAAACGCAAGGAGGGTTTCCCGATGTTCCATCTCACAACAGCCCGGGCTTTTTCGATCCTCATCTTCGGGGCCGTTTTTCTCTTTTGTGCCGGCCCGTCCTCAGCCGATGACGCCGTTCCCATGGAAAAATATCTGGAATACGCCCGCGCGACGGCCGACGGCGTCCATAACAATTTCTCCTCGGTGATCACCGCCTGGAAAAAGAGCTTCGATCCCCTCAACGTCTTCGGCTACCGGCCGCCGGGCGGTCTGCTGGAGACGGCCGTCATTTACGCGACTCTCTACGAGATGGAAAAACGGCCGGAGTATGCGGAGCGGGCGAAAAAAATACTTCTGACGTACGGCGATTATCGGTCCGTCTACCCGGAGTCTTCGATCCGCATGAGGTCGGATTACGAAGAGGGCGTTCCCGCCCTGCCGGATTTTTTCACCGTCATGCGCTATATCCGGGCTTACGATACGCTGCGCCGCCTGGACTATCTGAATTCTGAAGAAAACGCCCGCGCCGCGGACCTCATCGCCCACAGCATGCGCTATCTTCTCCGGACCCAGGAATGGGGACCGATGAACCGCGCCGCGCTCCGGGCCGAATCCCTGGCCTGGGCCGTCCGGGCTCTGCCGGACCACCCGGAACGCCCCGTCTGGGACATGCAGCGCCGCGCCCTGGGCGACGACAACTGGGGCAACTGGCAGATCGAGGACGCTTCGCTTTACAACGCCGTTTGGCTCTATGCCCTTCTTGGTTACGCGGACGCTCTGGGCCGGTCGGAAGAACTCCTGAAGACTCCGGAAATGGTCTATTACGCCCGGTACTTTCTGGAACTCATGTGTCCGGCCGGAATGATTCCCGATTTCGGAGATTCCCACTGGATGTCCAACTGGCCGCATTTTCTCGTCTCGTTCGAAGCCTTCGCCGCCCATCATCGCTGCCCGGAACTCAAGTGGGCCGCCTCCGTGATCGCCCGGAAGTTTATCGACTTCGACAGCCCCGGGAGCGCGGGGCTGGGCTACATGCTTCTCGACGCCTACCGGTGGGGATCGGACAAGATCACACCGGCTCCCCCGACCTCTCTATCAGGGGAAGTCCTGGAGGACATCGTGGGGAAAAAAATCGTCTTTCGCGATGGTTGGAAACCGGATTCCACCTACATGCTTCTCAATTATCGGGATGAGGGCGACGGCGGATTGAACTTCCGGGATTATCTTCGCGACAGCATCCCCGTCGAAGAGGAAAAGATGACGCACGGCCACGCCGATGAAAACAGCATCATCCTCCTGATGTCGGACGGCTCGGTCCTTCTTCGCGACGGCGGATACCGCGATTACATGCCCTCGGGCCCGCTCGGCGCCTACCGGCAGGATTATTTCCACAACCGCCTGTGCGTCCGTCCCGAAAAGATCTTCATGGGGCAGCGCGAGGGGGAATACCGCTACAGCGTTCGGGATGCCGTCCCCGGCCAGGGCATCTTGGAGTTTTTCCAAAACGCCGGTTCCTATCGAAGGGTCCGGACGCAGAAAATCGATATCCTGACCTTCGAGGACTTCGATTACAGCCGGACCCGCCTCATCGACGACGCCTGGGGTTACGAGTCCGACCGAATCGTCGTCTATGTCAAAGATCCGGAGTTTTTCGTCGTCTTCGACGTTTTCAAATCACGCCGCGAGGAATACTTCACCCTGGCCAACCTCTGGCATACCCGGCAAATTCTCTCCTCCGGACCCGGCTGGTTCGACACCGCTTATGATCGGATCGGAAAAGAGGAACTCCCGCCGAAGAAAAGCCTGCTCGTCGTTTTTCCCCGCCGCCATTTCCGCATGGAAGGCGTCGAACCCATCCGGCGGCACGGCCAGGACGAACAGGCCGTCTACCAAGCTGCGGCCCAGCATTTTGAAATGGGAGAAACCGCGGTTCTGATCACGGTGCTCTTTCCGAAAGACAGGGCCGCGGATCCCGGAAAGCTGGTGCAATCCGTATCTCTCACCGAAGCCGATCCCGAAAGACACGCAGCGGGCGTCCGTATCACCGCGGGCGGAAAGGCCTTCACCATCGGAATCAAAAACGACCTCCGCATGGATATCGCCCGCGACTGGCGGCGGCCGCGCTACACCTATGAGGCCGGAAAGATCCGGATCGGAGATGTCGAAACCAACGGCGATTTCGTTTTCGCTTCGGAATCCGGCGGCAAGTTGAGCTACACCATCGTCAATTTGACCAAGGCGTTTTATCGGGGACAAGCGCTCGTTCAGGCGGCTGAGGCCTTTTTCGGATTGGCCTTCGATGCCTCGCCCGATCAACCCGGCCGGGGCAAACTCCGGTATTGGCGGGAGACCGTCCCGATCGATTGACCTTCCGCTATTTTTCCAAAACCGCGGCGGCGACGATGTTGGCCACTTTGCTGCGAAGAGCGATGATCTCGCCCTTGTCGTCGGGATGGACGCGATTGGTCAGAAAAACGACGGCGGTTTCGGTCTCCGGATCGATCCAGAGCGACGTTCCCGTATAGCCCGAATGGCCGTAGGAGCGGGCGCCGAAAAGATCGCCTTTCACCGTGGCATAACCGGAGTCCAGATCCCAGCCGAATCCCCGGCCGAAGCCCGGAACCCGGGGATGGATCTCAGTCATGCGCTCGACCGAAAGCGGGCTGAGGATGCGGACTCCGTCGAATTCCCCGCCGTTTAACATCATTTGAGCAAATACGGCGAGGTCGTCCGCCGTTGCGAAAAGACCGGCGTTTCCCGAAACTCCTCCCTGAAGCCGGGCCAGGGGGTCATGGACGATTCCCCGGAGAGGAGCACCCGCAACAACCTGGGTCGGGACGATCCTCTTCATGAGTTCCGCCCGCGGTTTGAATCCGGCCGTTGTCATCTTGAGCGGTTTGAAAATGCGCTCCTCCGCGAAAACATCGAGGGGTTGTCCGGAAACCGACTCGACGATGTGGGCCAGAACGATATAATTCAGGCAACTATAGACGAAGGATTCTCCGATAGGAGCCTCCTTCCTCAGGCCTCCGATATGGCGGGCCAACGAGGCTGTCGGAGCCGGATCGCCGCAGGCCGCCGCCGCGTCTGCGGGATCCGTATAGGCAGGAAGCCCGGATGTGTGGGTCAGGAGGTGCCATAACCGGGCGTCCTGGCCGGGACTCCCCCCCTCTTTCATGAAAGGTTCGAATTCCGGGAGATAATCCCGGACCTTGTCCCAGAGGCGGATCCGGCCGTCTTCGACAAGCCTCATCACCGCCGTCGCCGTCACCACGGGCTTGGTGAGAGAAGCCAGGTCGAAAATCATGTCGACGGGCATCGGGGTCTTTTCGGGCGTCATCGAGCTCAACCCGTAAGACTTCCGCCAGACGACGTGGCCTTTGCGCGTAACAAGGAGGACGGCGCCTGGGAAATCGCCACGCGACAGGGCCTCGCCGATGCGGATGTCCAGAAGAGCCAGACGCTCCGCGGACATGCCGACGTTTTCGGGTTTCGTCTCGGGAAGTCTGTTCCCGTCGGAGGCGAAGAGCGCGGCCGCACTTAAAATCAGAACAACCGTCCGGACGAGGATTCGGCTCATGGCGTCTTCTCTTTCTTCGTATTCGTCTTCCAGACATATCCGTCCTGCCGGATATGCCATGTTCGAGAACCGTCGCTTTTTCGATAGACGGCCTCGAAAAGACTCTCCGTCACCTGGATGACGGGCGGATCATCCCATCCTTTGAGCGGAGGGAGATTCAGCCCGAGAACCGCAGGATCTCTGCTGAACGTCCCGGTTTGCGCATAGCGGAATCGCTGCTTGTAGTAGATCTCTCTCAGGGCCAGTTTGACATCGTCGTCAAAATCGGTCATGTCAAAGGCCGGCGCCTCCGATCCGGCCGCCGCACCCGAAAGCTCGACGAATCCCCACCGTTCCGGATAATGGATGTTGACGAGTCCGGTCGGCGACCAGACCCAATTGTCCTCGGGCGCCGGATGGCCGGTTTTCGGATCCTTCACTTTCTCGTAGCCGCCGTCGCGGATTTCGTGCCGCCACTGGACGCGGGAAAAATTGACGCGCCAGCGGTCGCCCGGCGCCGGAAGCCGCTTGTCTTTGATCGCCGCGCGAAGGACATCCATGGGGATGGCGATTTCCACGGTCCAGCCCGCGTCTTCGTCACGGGGGTTGTTAAGCGTTCCGTCCAGGGCTACGGCGGTTTTCAACCCGGCAATGTCCCAGGCATGGATGGCGGGGCCGCCGTCCCTGTAAGGCTTGACAAGAAAGAGATCCCAGACCGTGTTCAGGGCATTGATTTCCAGCTCGAAATAATTGAAGGTGTCGTCTTCGGGATCGATGAAGACCTCAAAATCGTTGTCGTGAAAAATGATGGAATCCCGTTCGGTCAACGTGGCCCAAAGATGAGGCTCCTCCAGCTCGGCCCCGACATAAAAATAGTTGTCGTCCCAAAGCATCTTGGCCCGCGTCCGAAACCGCGGCGCCGGACGGAGGGAACCCTCGATGTCGACGAATTCCTCCGTCCAGGGCGCGGAACGCCAGGCCGGATCGTCAAGGCGGCCGTCGATCTTCGGAGGGGGGTCGGCGCGGAGGCAGACATAGAATTTCCGGTCGGGCGGAATTCGGGGTTCCACCACCTCATCCAGGCTCTGCGTTCCTCTCACAGGGAATGAGGCAAAGCCGGAGATGAGACCCAGAAGCAGGACGGCCCGGAGTGCGGTTTTCACCGGACTACTCGAGACGCTTGATGATATGCCAGCCGTACTTGCTTGCATCAGGGTCGTAGACGGCCAGTCCGAAACCGCCGACCGGAAGCCCGAAACTTACGTCCCCGAAAGACTTGACCATGCGCGAGCGGGAGTATTCCTCGACCGAAGGATCGGGTTCGATGTCGAAATTGGTCATGGCGTAGATTCCGGGATGTTGATCGTCGGTGTATTCGCGGACGAGCGCATCGAAATCCTCCCCAGCCCGGGCGCGTTCAAAAAGCTCCAAAGCGAGTTGTTCCGCTTCCTCTCGGGTTCGAACGATCGTTTTGTCGGGAATGGTGCCTTCGAAAGCGATCAGAAGATGCTGGACGAGCACGCGGTCCGGCTGGACCAGGATTTCGGGTTTATCTTCCGCACTTACGGCGGGTTCCGGGCCCCGTTCCGGGGGACGACATTGTGCGGCCGTCAAAACCAGGACACAGACTGCGGCGGCCAGAACGGCATGTTTCATGATTCCCCTCCTTGAAGATGGATCATGCGGATGTCGTTTCCGCACCATTTTAGAAATTTCATGACGTCGTCAAAGGCGACTTCGACGGTCGCCGTGTTGACATTGGGATGGAACGCAAGAACCGGATGATCCTTGAGGCGGGCGTCCAGGACGACGCGGACCTCCCGGGCTCCGGGATGAAGAAGTCCGAAAGGAGAGACCGATCCCGCTTCGACTCCGAGGAAGCGGCGCAGGCGCTCGGCTGACGCGAAACCCAGGCGGTCCTCATCGAGACGGCAGGTCAGCATTTTGAGTTCGACGCGCGTGTCGATAAGGGCGATCACCAGATAATGCCTGTCGCCTTTGTTGTTTCTCAGAAACAGGTTCTTGCAGTGACCGGCAGGGATATCCCGCCAGTGTTCCCGGGCCTGTTCGACGGTGAATACGGGAGGATGCTCGTGAACAACGGTGCGGATGCCCAGACCGTCCAGGACTTCAAGAGCCTTGCGCTTCCGGGTTTCGGGATTCAAAATCGCGTCCGGCAGATCGTTTTCGGTCATGGACGTCTCTTCCCTTCGAAAACGATCTCGGCCGGAACGGCGTTGCGATCCACAAAAACATCCTATGATCAATACCGGACCCTGTCAAGGCGGAGCCGGCGTTTCCATCCCGCATTCCGGCACAAAAAAAATCCGGTCCCTTCGCTCACCGCAAGGCGCGCGAAGGGACCGGTCTTGATTGCGATGTCCGGATTAGAACCGGTAGCCGAGGCCCACGGAAAAGGCCGTGGTCGTTCTCGAATAGGTTTCAGGGTAAGGGATGCCCTGGGTGATCCAGTTTCGGGTGACATTCTGGTAAGAGACGAAGATCACGCCGAGATCGATATCCAGCCGGTCGGTGGCCCGGATGCGCCCGCCGAAGCCGAACGTATCGCTGGACAGTTCGTGGCTCATGTCGGACTGATAGAGCTCGTTAAGTCCTAATTGAGTCCTCAGGTATCCCACGCTCAGGGTCAACATCGGGCTGATGTCATATTCCGTCCCCAGGGACAGCTCATAGGTGTTGGTATCGACCAGGGCTTCCGCTCCTCCCCAATCGGCATCTTTGTCGAAGAAGTAATTGAGGGACAGCAGGGCACGCCATTGAGGGGTTACGGCGTATTGAGCCCCCGCCGACAGGATGGCCGGGATGTCGTTGCGGAAGATCAGGCCGTCCGGGAACATTCCGGTATCGTCCTTCGCGGTCTTGTTCTGAAGTTCGAGCGCCGTTTTAAATTCGTACTTGAGACTGATGTTCAAGCCTTCGGCCGGAGTGAGGTTCACGCTCACAATGGGAGTGATGGCTGAACCTGTCTGCTCCGCATCCACCGACATGTCGCTGACGGCGGCCGCGAGATCGGGACGTCCGATCGCGGTGAAGAACCCCGGAGCGGAGATCATCTGGGCCGTGGGATTGCCTGCGAAGAGAGGGTTGATCATGACGTTGTTGATATGGCCGAGATAGGTATTTTTGGCCTGGATCAAGCGGGCCCCGACCGCAACAGCCACCGTGTCGTTCACGGCATAAGAGAGATTCCCTTGGAATCCCAGAAATATCGATTGGCCTTCGAGTGCGATGTCCGCGGAATATTGGGTCGTCCGAAGCCCCATTCCGGTCAGCATGACGGGGAGGAGGGAAATCGGGATTTCGAAGGACGGCAACCCGCGGGTGAAGTCGGCGGTTCCGCCGCCGCCGTTGGGCCCGAATCCGAACGACAGCGCCATGCGGTCTTTCTTATAAACCGCATACGCGTTCGGAAAGATCGGGATATTGACCTTCCCGACATACATGGCATCGTTGAGGAACGGGAATTGGCTGTTGATCTTTTTATCCTGGAAGATCGTCTGGTTGTGAATCGCCAGATGGAAGCCGTCGCTCAGCTTGACCAGTCCCGCCGGATTGTAATAGACGGCGTCGATGTCCATCGACGGGTTGCGGGACAGCATGCGGATGTAGATGGCACTCTGATTCGAATTGGTGACCACCCCGGCCGACAGGGCCGAGACTCCGCAGACGAAAAGAACCGACCAAACCATCCATCGTTTCATGTTTGACTCTCCTTGTTGATTTCTCAAGATGTCTTTTCCGCTGATTATGGGGCCAATTATGCACATATTCGCATATGTTTCAAGTGTTTTTTTTGAGGGGGTTGTCTCGCCGCTCTCGATGACTTAAATTAGGAGTCTCGAAAGGAGCGCCGCCATGGACGAAAAGCCCCAAGTCAGGAAACTCATCGAAATCCACCCGAAAATCCGAGCCCGTTTTCCCGCCCTGGAAGCCGATTCTCTGGGCCGCCGCCGAATCTATCTCAACACCGGCGCCGGAAGCCACATGGTCGACACGGCCGCCGAAGCCATGCGATCCGTTTCCCGGACCTTGAGTCCCATGCCCGGCGCCAACAGTCCGGGCGAATCGGCCACGGCCCAATTTCAGGAGAACGTCCGGGCTCTGGTCGCCGATTTTCTCGGCGCTTCCGATCCGACGGGAATCAGCTTCCATTTTTCGGCCACGAACGCCTTTTTCAACCTGGCTTACGGCCTCCGCGGCCGTTTCCATACCGGCGGGAACATCGTCGTCACCGATCTCGACCACATGTCCAACATCTCTCCCTGGGAGGCTGTCGGGGGGAAGCTCTGCGGATGCGAAATCCGCCGGGCCCGCGTCACGGAGGACGGCCGGCTCGATATCGATCATCTCCTCTCGCTTATCGATGACCACACCGTCCTCGCGGCCTCAACCATGGCTTCAAACGGATTCGGCACCGTGGTCCCCCTGCGTGAACTTTGCCAGGACATCAAGGCCAAAAATCCCGAATGCCTGCTCTGCATCGACGCCGTGCACCACGCTCTTCACGGTCCCATCGACGTCTCGGACATCGGCTGTGATTTCCTGGCCTTTTCGGGATACAAGGTTTTCGGCCCCATGCTGGGGGTTCTTTGGGGAAAACCTGAGGTTCTCGAAACCTGCGACTTCTACCGTGTCGAAACAAATAAAGCCGGGCTTCCCCGCAATCTGGAACAGGGCATGCTTCCCAACGCCCAACTGGCTGCTCTCGAAGCCGCCCTCTCCTATTTTCTCTGGATTGCCGATGAGATGGGAGCCGGGCCGGAAACCGCCGCAAACCGCAGTCTCCGGTTCCGCACGGCCATGGAGGCCATTGCCGAATATGAGCAGGACATCAGCCGGGCCGTTTTGGACGGCTTCAGCCGGCACGATCCGTCCTTCTTCAAAGCTTGGGGGATCCTGGATCCGGAAAAAGTCCCCGAACGCGATCCCACGTTCGCCTTCGCCGTAGCCGCCCAGGAGTCGTCGGAGACCAAAAAACGGTTTTGGAGGAACCGATCCATGCAGATCGGCGACGGCAACCATTACTCGGCCGCCGTTTTCCGCCATCTCGCCCGTGAAGGCGTCTGCCGGGCGAGTTTCGCGCATTACGACTCGATCCGGACGGCCCGGGTCTTTTTGGAAGCTCTTGAAGAAATCCTTAACGAAGCATGAAAGCGACGGAGATTGACATTTCCACCAAAAGCCAAGACAATGAGCACTCCATGCTCGGGAAAGGATTCTCATGAAACTCCTGATGCTCGTCCTTGCGGTGTGTCTCCCGATCCCGGCTTCCGTTCCGCCGGACAATCCCCGCGTTCTCATGCACACCGAAGCCGGGGACATCGTCATCGAAATTGACGCCGAAGCGGCCCCGGTCACGGCCGCCAATTTTCTCCGCTATGTCGATGCCGGGCTTTATGACGGCACGGTGTTTCACCGCACCGTGACGGCAGCCAATCAACCGAACGACGCGGTGCGAATCGAGGTCCTCCAGGGCGGCATGGTCTCCCGGGAGTCGTCCTTTCCCCCGATCGAACATGAAACCACGGAACAGACCGGACTCCGCCATTGCGACGGAGCCGTCTCCATGGCCCGGTTGACTCCGGGGACGGCGGCTTCGAGTTTCTTTATCTGCGTCGGCGAACAGCCGGAGCTCGATTTCGGAGGACGGCGCAACGGCGACGGACAGGGCTTTGCCGCCTTCGGCCGCGTCATCGAAGGGATGGAGATCGTTCGGACCATTCATGCCGCTCCGGCGGATGGGCAGCGGCTCCTCCCTCCTGTGAGGATTTTGTCCATCGCCAGGATTTGAGAATAACAACTTACAAAATCATAAACGGAGGTTATCATGTCCCATCGCCCGAGGAGAACAGCCGTTGCTCTTGCGGCCTTTTTGGTCCTGTCCTTCCTGACGGCCGCTGCGGCCATCGGCGACGAAACACCGGTCCGAGGCAAGGCCCTCTATGACAAATTGCGCGCGGAGGCCCGGGATCTTGTCAAATCCGAAGGCGTATCCCGGGTCAACTGGGTTCCGGGAAGCCCGGCGTATTTCCTGGCCGAAAACAAATCCTTCGTCCGGGTCGACGCCGAAACCGGGGAAAAAACGCCCCTGTTCGATGAACAAAAAATCGCCGAAACGTTTACCAAGCTGACCGGCCGGGAAACCCAGGCCCTCCCCTTCCAGCGATTCGTCTATCTTCCGGGAGGCCGGACCATCCAGTTTGACGCTCTGAACAAAGCGTTTGTCTATGAAATCGAAACCGGCCTCATGTGGTCCTATGAACCCGAACGCCCCATCACCGGAGTCCGCGGCCGCCGATATACCGAGGAGTTTTCGCCCGATCTTCAATACCGCGCCTACACTCGCGACTTTGACCTCTATGTCAAGAACCGTGACGGCAAAGAGATCCGTCTCACTCACGACGGAAACGACAACCTGCGCAACGGCTTCCCCGATTGGGTCTATCCCGAAGAACTCAGCCAGTACGACGCATTCTGGTGGTCGCCCGATTCGAAGAAAATCGCCTATATGCAGTTCGATCAGAGTCCCGTCGGAAGATATCCTTTGGTTTATGACGTCACGCCCATGCCCCGCCTGGAGCTTCTCGCCTATCCCAAGGCCGGGACCAACAATCCCATCATCCGCTTTTTCATCGTCGATGTCGCAACAGGCAAGACCGTTCAGGTGGACACAGGGCTGGAAACCAACGTCTATCTCTATCGCGGCCAATGGTGGCCCGACGGACGGGAGTTCGTCTATCGCCGCCTCAACCGTATGCAGAATGAGGTCGAGATTTTCGCCGCCGATCCCGAGACGGGAAAATCGCGCCTGATATTCAAGGACGAAGACTCCTGTTACATCGACGAAAACCTGCCCCTCATTCTGCTCGAAGACAACAAACACGCGATTTGGGCGTCGGAACGGACGGGGTTCAAGGAATTGTTCCTCTACGACCGGTCCGGCAAACTCATCCGCCAGTTGACGAACGCCCGCCTGCCCGTGGGATCCATTCTGGGCGTCGACGAGGCGAGCGGATGGATCTACTTCTCCGGTTCGCAGAACCGGGGACTCGAATCTCACGGCTTCAAGGTCCGGCTGGACGGCAAAGGCTTCGAACGGATCACCCGGGACGCAGGCATGCACGGCCTGAGCTTTTCTCCGGATTTCCGCTATTACGTCAACACCTTCAGCTCCTTCGACGAGCCGGGCCGGACGTTGCTCTTTTCGGCCGACGGAAAGCAAATCCGTGAAATCGGCCGATCCACGGCCACGGCCGAACTCGAGGCCTTGAAACTCGTGAAACCCGAACCGTTCACTTTCAAATCCGCCGACGGCAAGCACGACCTCGACGGCATCCTTTACAAGCCGGCCCACTTCGACCCCGCGGCCTCTTACCCCCTGATCCTATCCGTCTACGGCGGTCCGGGCGCCAAGCGGATTTATAACCGATACAACCTCGCTGACGGCAATCAGGCCTTGGCCCAGCTCGGCTTCATCGTGGCCTCCGTCGACCACCGGGGCGTCTCCGGGCGCGGAAAAACATTCCAGAACCTGATGTACCTCAACCTGGGAGAAATCGAAGTCGCCGACCACGCAGCGGCCGTCAAACATCTCGGTACGCTCCCCTATGTCGATGCCGGGCGCGTCGGCATCTTCGGCCACTCCTACGGCGGCTACCTGACCTGCATGGCGCTTCTCAAGGAACCCGACGTTTTCCACGTCGGTGTCGCGGGCGCTCCGGTCACCTGCTGGAGAAATTACGACACGATCTATACCGAACGCTACATGCGCCGCCCCCAGGACAATCCTGATGGCTACGAAAAGGGATCGGCCATGACTTATGCCAAGAACCTGAAGGGCCGGCTCTTTCTCCACCACGGGGCCGTCGACGACAACGTCCACCCCGGAAACAGCGTCCAGCTTCTTCACGCTCTTCTCGATGCTGGAAAGCGCGTCGACTTCATGCTTTATCCGGAACAGCAGCACGGCATCCGGTATTCCCAGTATGCCGACTCCCGGGTCGAGTACTTCATCGAACATCTCAAACCGGAAATCCGCTGAATCTCAAGGAGCATTTCCATGGCTAAATTCGAAGGCGTCAAATGGGCGCCCCACCAGATGCGCTATCTCCTGACAGGCCGGGAATTCGACATCCTGGAACCCGATGCCCGTGTTTTCGCCGTCTCGAAGTCCGTCCACTACGGCGCATTTCTCTGCTTCGAAGGCATCCGTTTCTTCAGCCGGAAAACCTCCTCCGGCACACTGGAAATCGTTTTCCTCAACTGGGACAAGAACCTGGAGCGGTTCCGCCGGGGCATTTCCTATAATCTCAGCCGCGACCAGCAGGACCTCGTGCCGACCCTGGATGACCTGGAAAGCCTCATTGTCCGCCAGTATCTGGGGGATCCCTCCATGAGGGAATTTCTGGAAGAAATGGCCGGTTTCGAAGCCCAGGGCTATCTCCGTCCCTTCACCATCGACGAAGAGCAATCGATGGGCGTCACCTTCCCCAATCGGCCGGCCATCCGCGCCGCGGCCTGCCGCTATGAAAACTATCTGGGAGAGCCGTTCTCCGGAGCCGTCATCCCCGACATGGTTCGGGCGCTCGGCATCAACGGCACGGGATGCCTGAAACTCGGTATCAATTACCTCATGAGCGTCAAGGCCGTCGACGCCGCCCAAGATATCGATCCCGAGGCCGCGTCGGCTCTGTTCCTCGACGACAGGCCCGATGACCCCATCGAAAGGCGCCATATCACGGAATGGGATTCCTCCTGCTGCCTGTTCGGATTCCGGGACGGCACGATCGTCAAAATCCCCGAGCACAACCTGATCCTGCCCTCCGTGACCATTCAGGGCATGACGGCGATCCTGAAGAGCCATGATGTTCCCGTCGTCGAGCGGCATATTCTCTATGGAGAACTCGTGGAAAAGACGCACTCGAAAGAGTTGGTGGTCACCGCCAGCATCGGCACGGCGGGCGTCATGAATCGCTGCCATAAGCTGACTCTCACCGACCGCGACAAAAACATTGTTGCCGTCCATGAACCCGACACCGGACATCCGCTGTGGACGAAGCTGGCCGAGGCCAAGGCGGCCTACCTGGACATCTACAAGGACAAGGCGCCGCTTCCGCCGGGCATGAAACTCTGCCGCTACACCCTTTGATGAAGAGTTGAGCCGGGGCTGTGCGTCCTAACGCCAAAT
Source organism: Acidobacteriota bacterium (assembly GCA_033549365.1). Classification (NCBI taxonomy): domain Bacteria; kingdom Pseudomonadati; phylum Acidobacteriota; species Acidobacteriota bacterium. Next base: position 24,729 of record JAWSUF010000013.1, on the reverse strand, counting down.
TAATGCACAGTTCCGGTGATTAGCTCGGCTCTTCACGAGTCGAGGCGGCTGCAGATGCAAGGCGCGGAGGGTGAAGCTGTACTCCCGGTACTGCGAACCCTTCGCAACGCAGCGGATGTGGCCGGATCGGCTCGCCCGCAGGGTCAAAATGCCGAATAAGAAAAGAGTTCAAAAACTCGGCATTTTGATGAAGATCTGAGCTAGAAGCCGCGGGCGAATTGTGCCCAGAACCTATCCCCCAACTCCCAGTATTTCTGAATCGCCGCCCGGGCGAAGTCGTTCGTGTACTTGGTCAGATATTCCTCGACGGTGAACGGTTCCTGGTCGGGCGTCTTGCTGTTCATGATGTCCAGAACTTTCTTTTCGATGAGCGGAAGATCGGCGAAGGCCTTGTCCTCGAACTCCTTGATGGTGTCCTCGATGACCTTGCGCGTGTCTCCCCACCGGACGGTCGAGAGACGCGCCGCCCGCCGGAAGGCCCAGGCCGCCGAATCCGTCCGGAAACGGTGCTGGGCGCAGACTTCGAAGCTCGGCGGAAGTTCCGTCACCCCGGCGAAAATCGGAATCCGGGCGCTCTGGGCCGGGTTGTCGAAAGCAAACCAGCAGATCGTGCCCACGGACGGAGGCAGCCAGCTCCGGCCCTGAAGGACGGTGGCATAGGCACAGGCGGAGATGGCGATCGTTCGTTGAGGCTCGACGGCGCCGGGTTTGAGGGCGTTGAACAGTGCCATGAGGTCGCGGGACATCCAGGGGTTGGCCAAGGGACTCTTGACCATTTCCGGAGCGGGAGCGTCATCGGCGGGTTGGCTGCCCGGCCGGACGGGGCGGGGCGGAACCTTGAGGTTTTGGGTCATGTCATAGGCCGTACCCTCGTACGTTTCCCGATAAAGAGCCAGAACGTCGCGGACGGACAGCTTCTTTTCCGGCTTGACCGAAAACGGCAGCTCCTCGGCATCCATGCTGAGATTCAGGGACGGCGCCAGCGTGCTCAGAATGAAGAAATCCCGGATGGCGAAGGGTTTGCGGCCGCTGTAGGCCTTCCAGAACTTGAACGGCTCGCCGCTCTGCGGATCCCACCAGCCCATTTCCTCGGCCACGGAAAAGACATTGTCCGAGGCCATATAGCGGTCGGGATTTTTAAGATCGATTTCGCTGATCCGGGGTATGTTGGCCGAAACGCCCACGTGGTCGTCCGGAATGCGGACGGCGGCCCATACGGCTCCCTTTTCGAAGGGGCCCGCCCCGAAGATTTCGAAATGCCAGACTTCACGCGAATCGGCAAAGGTCAGACATTCTCCGTTGTCGCCGTAGCCGTATTCCTTGACAAGCTTGCCGGCCAGTTCGATGGCCTCGCGGGCTGTCTTGCATCTCTCGAGGACGATCCTTTGGATTTCCTCGATCATGAACAGGCCTTCGGAATTGTAAAGTTCGCGCCGCCCTCCGATCGTGGTTTCTCCGATCATCAGGCCGTGTTCGTTCATGCCGGGATAGGCGACATTGAGATAGGCAAAGGTCTCGGGCACCTGGGGAATGGATCCCAGCTCGACGATGCCCCGAAGATCGGCGGCGGTTTCCGTGTGCATTTTGCCTCTGTATACCTTGTTCACGGCGTTTTCCGGCCACTTCGCCCTGGGGACGATGTTCAGCCACATCCTGTAGTTTCCGTCGCAGGTGTGGCACGTGATGACCGAACCATCCGTCGTGGCCAGGCGGCCGACCTGGATGCTTGTGCATCCCCAGCCGCACTCCTCGATACAATCCGGATCGGCCGGCGGCACAGCCGTTGTCGGCCCGGATGCAAGAAACAGGACTGCGATGAAAAGCCCGGCCGCACCTATCCAGCGGGCCGCCGGTGACTTGAGAATGTTTCTGGTCATGGGAATCGTCCTCCTTTGTTTTTCAGCATTTATTATTTCGAAGCCGGTCATGCCTGTCAACGGATATTTCCCGATGACATGGCGTCGCGGACCATGTTGTCATGCTTTTGAAGATTGTTAAAGATGATTTCTCCGGAGTCCTGCGGTCCGCCGGCCAGGGCCCGCATCTCGGCGCCGAAATCGAAATGACGGCAGCGCCTCCCGGCATGTCCCCGGGTCTCGAGTTCCCGTCCCAAAGGGGTTTTGCCGGATCCCGTCGGGCCGAGAATCAGGACGGCCGGGAAAAGCTTTTCCATCAGCTCGGTCCATGCATTCCGGTGTGGAGGCCGATGAAAAAATGGCGGGCGTTGACGCCGAGGTTCCGGTGGTTATAGCCCCCTTCCTGAACGACCAGCGTGGGCAGCTTGAGCATGCCGATCCGGCGACCGTTTTCCTCAAAATCTTTCGATCCGAGCATCCAGGTTCCCGTCGGGTCTCCCTTGGCGGTGTCGAGGCCCAGAGCGACGATGAGGTAGGACGGCTTGAATCTCCGGATTTTTCTCAAGGCGATGTCCAGGGCTTTTCGGTATCGCCGTCCCCCGACTTCCTCGGGCAGAGGCAAATTCAAGTTGTATCCCCGGCCTCCTCCCTGCCCGCGTTCGTTTTCGAACCCGTTGAAATAGGGATAGGCAAAGCGAGGGTTTCCGTGGATGGAAACCGTCAACACGCTCTTGCGACGGTAGAAGATCTCCTGCTGGCCGTTTCCATGATGATAGTCGAGATCGAGGATGGCGACGGAACCCGACGGTCTCAGGAATTCCGCGGCGACGGCGGCCGAATTGAAATAACAGAACCCTCCAAAGGCGCCGCGTTCGGCGTGATGTCCGGGAGGACGGACGAGCGCATAAACCAGAAGATCGCCCTCCCAAAGTCTTCGGGCCCCGGTGAGGGCACAATCGACGGCCTCGCGAGCGGCCAGATAGGCGTTGCCGTTCAAAGGTGTGAAGGTGTCGATGCAATAGTAGCCGGCCCTGACGGCCGTCTCCCGCGGCGGCCTGGCGGCATTCCGGATGGGAAAAACATAGGGATAGATGGATTCCCCGGGTTCGAGAAGCCGGCAGGCTTTCTTGAAATAGGAGACATATTTGCGATCGTGAACCTTGAGGATATGGCTTTCGGAAAAACGCCGGGCCGGAATCCTTCGGAAAAGGTTCAGCGGCTCGATCTCCTTGAGAATGGTCCGAACCCTGACGGGCGATTCGACATAGCCTCTTTCCCGAACGTGGTGAATGGCGTGTTTGTTCCCCGCAACGAGCAGGATTTTGGTGTCCTCGGCGACAACGGCCTCCGGTTTCCGATCGGAAACGGGAATCCGGACATATTGGAGTTTTCTCAAGCGGACGGGATCCTCCCGAAAAGAGGCCACGACCCGGTCGATGTAATCCTTGGGGCAATACTTGCGGTATTTTCTGTACAAAATCGCCCGCACGATCCGCTTCGCGGCGGAACGTCGCAGGGGCTTGTCCCGGCCCAATCCGTCAAATACAAGATAGGGGGGATTGTCGCCGCCCGGTTTCACAGGCGTTTCATAATCGGTGCCGGCGATCGGTCGGGCGCCGAACCTTTCATAGAAACTCAACCGTGCAGCATTCTCCTTGCGAATCTCGGGGTCCCGGCTGAGTTCGGGATCGTCGGGAAGGCATTCGAAAAAAATGCCGACGGATTTCAGGGCCAGAGCTTCGTCACGGACTCTTCCGTAGAGACAGCCTCCGATCCCCCGCCCCGTCAGTCCTTTGGCGGCGGAAAGAAAATCCAGATAGCAGAACTTGAGGGCCTGGTCGTGAAGTAGAAGGGCAAAACCCAGCACGTCGCCCTTGAGATTGTCGGCGACGAAAAGGATGGCCCGAAAGCGATGTTTCAAAGGGTTGAGCAACATGTCGGGAAGTTTGTCGATATCCTTCTGCGGGATCAGGTGGAACTGTTCCTTCAGGATGGCCTGAACCTGTCGGATTTCTTCCCGGTCGATGGTCCGGACGTTATCGAAGATCCTGCGGATTCTGAACACGGCGGCTCTCTTTCAGATTCAATCCCCGCTGAAGATGAATTCCAGGACCCGGGTCATCCGCCTGCCGTTCTCCTCGACGAAAACCTCAAAGAGCTCGGCATCATAAACGAGTTTTCGGATGAGGATGTTTTCTCGTCCTTCAAACAGGAAAACATCCCAGAGTTCCCGTTCGTACTCATCCATCGGCGGCCGGGCGACGATCGTTTCGATCTTCGGACCCGTCAGTCTCCTGTCATCGATATGAACAAATCCCTGGAAAAAAGTCCGGGGCAGTTTGAGATCGGCTGCAACCAGCGAGGCCGAATCCTTTTCCAGCCGTTCATAGCGGAAAAAGAGAAAATCCCTATGCGGTGTTCGAACGAGCGAGTCGAGAATGAGATCGGAGACCCAAACGGAGGGATCCGAGGCCAGGTGGAGGCCCAGAAGATTCCGATAGTGCCGGGCATCCGGATTGCTCTCCTGATCAAGGGGATACGCGGTCACGGCGCCTGTTTCGAAATGTCTCCTCACGATGAATAGGCCATCGCGAAGTCTCAGGGCGACACAGGCACTGTCGTCCGGACAGCGCGGAATCCAATGCTGGATATGGGCCCGGCCCAGGCTATGAAACCGGTTGACGGCCCGGGCGACGAAAACATCGTCGGGCTCAAGATAAATGCTTCGGATGTGGCGTTCGAGATATCCGGGCGAGTTCCCGGATAAGCCGGCTTCCGGGGCGGCCGGCGCCGCAATCATGATGAAGACCAGGAAGACGGCTTTTACGATTTTCATGATCTGATTTTATCACATCTTCAATATCCAAGAAGTCTCTCCCATCGAGGGAGCTCGGAGGTCTCCCCGAGTTTGCCGACTCGCCCGGGAAGTCTTCGATATCAATTATGGGGTCCGAGATGCGGTGGTTGCCGGAGCCCAATACTTTTCATACAACTTATCGGTCTGGCCCTGAAGGCGTTTCAGGCGGTCGGCGGCCGAAGCGTCTCCCGATAAATATTGAAGCATGAGACGCCCCTCCTCGAAGCAGAGTTCGTCATGCCGGGGAAAGATTTCCCGCAGAAGGAACTGGGTGAATTTCACGAACCGGAAGGGACCGTAAGCTCGAGGCAGATGCCCGGCCGGCGCTTCGACGGCTACGGATCGCAAGTCCTTGATCGCATCGATGAGATCCGGCAGTTCGGGAGATGGAGAAAAACACACGGTGTAGAAGCGGCCGAACGCATCGCTTTTCTCGACGCCGTGGGCATCGCTGATGCCGCAAACGGCGATCCGCCTGCCCTTGGCCCGTTCTTCAAGGTAGCGGGCGACCTGGAGAGCATTGACGTCCATATTGTGAAGTTCTTCCCAGCCGAACCCGCTGATGAGCTCCAGGGCATCGAACATGCCCTGTTCGAAAAAGACGTCCAGCAGCGGCTCCTCAACATTGTGACGAAGCCCGGTTATCCAATAGGGATGGCAGAGCATGCTCAGGCCGCCGCGTTCGCGGATCCGTTCCGAGGCCCAGACTGAGGCCGCGTAGTGAAAGCGATTGACACCCGGAGGGGTGGGCGGAAGAGACGTCATCAACGCCTCCACCTCACGGCGGTAGGATGTGTCGTCGTCCCGATAGATGTCCGTGATACCCGAACGGGCGCCGAAACTCAGAATATGCACGGGGTTATCCGGCGTATGGACTTCCTCGCCGGGGTAAATCCGGAAGTCGATCGGAACCCCGGAAAACGCTTCCGCCGCCTCAAGGGAGGGCGCATACCGGTGGTGATCCGTGAGGGCGGCGAAATCAAGACCGGCCCTGCGGCCTGCGGCGACAACATATCCGGGCGATTCGATGCCGTCGCTTTTGTGGCTGTGAAAATGGAAATCCCCCTTGAACGGACGAAGGCCGAACAGGTCTTCAGCCGCCGAATACACCCGGAAATCCCCGACCCGATGTTTTTTTTCGCCGCAGACGGCGTCGATGATCAGCGTGTGCTCCTGCTCCTCCTCGAACATCATCGTGATCCGAAAAACCCCGTCTTCGGGAACGAGCGGGGTCTTTGTTCTCGGGGCCTGTCCGCCCCGAAGCGGCGGAAATTCCATCGGAGCATAGGTGAGCTCATATTGGCATTCCGGATCGAACCGCACGTGGTCGAAGAGCGGGACGATGACAACTGTGGACGTCATATCGGCCGGCACGATGCGCGGCAAAACATCGAAATACCGGTTTTCAGGCCGAATCCGAACTCCGCTAGGAAGTTCCGGGGTGAAAAGCTGACCGCCCGCCGCGGAGACCCCGGCGGCAATAACGGCCGTTATGATGACGGCTGTCCGGAATTGTCTCATCGCAATCCTTTCCCACCGCACCTGCGGCTTCAAAGCGATGCGACAAGCCTAAATCACGAAATCCCGGAAGTCAATGGGGATTGCAGTCAAAATCAAGAGGGAGCGAAGTGGCGCGCCCGGCACGACTTGAACGTGCGACCTTCTGATTCGTAGTCAACAAACTAATTATCTTCTAATTGTAATGATAGCTTTCAGATACGGGCTGTCTAACGGCCTCGCTTGTCTGTCGACTGTCCACTAAAATGTCCGTCTTGAGGCGATTGGATAGTATATCCACCGCTCTGCGCTTCGATTCCCTGGTGGGATGACAATAGCGCATCGTGGTTACGACGGAAGCATGGCCCAGGACTTCCTTTACCGTCATAATGTCCGCGCCGGCCTCGACCATCCAGCTTGCCGCAGTGTGTCGGAGATCATGAACCCTGAGATGCCCTCTAATCTTAGCCAAACGTTTCGCTGTAGAAAACGGCTGTTTGATGTCCTTGATATTGCTTTTTGTTTCCGGGTTATAGAACAAAAACGGGCTGTTTTTTTCTATGGTCCGGAGCGCCTCAGCAACCTCGTTATTCATCGGGACAAGACGCCGCCGTTTGCTCTTCGAAATCTCCGGCCGGACGATGATCTCTCCTTTGGTGAAATCCAGATTGTCCCAGCGGAGGGTCAGGATCTCGTTCCGTCGCATACCGGTATTAAGTGCAATGATGAGAAACGGCTTCAGGTGTCCTGTGGCTGCTTCGATAAGTCGGCGGGCTTCATCGGGCGTCAGGATACGCATTTCCTGTTCGGGCTCCATAAACTTCCTGACGGCCTTCCCTGCAATCGGATTGACGGCGATCCGTTTCCATTCGACCGCCTTGGCCATGATCGTCTTCAGGAGCGCGATTTCACGGTTGACGCTTGCAGCCGACACACAGGACCGCCGTTGCGCTTTGTAATCCTCTACAAGCTCGGGGTCGATGGCATGAAGATACTTGTTCTTAAAATACCGCTTAAGATGCTTAAGGGAGTTTAAGTCACTCCCAACAGATGCCGGCCGCTTGTTAAGCCTTGAGTGTTTCTTGATGAAATCTTCAGCAAAAACCTCGAACAGAACGGGCGCCTGGTCGGCGTCGACATCGATGATTCCCAGGCTCATTTGTTCGAGATCTCGGAGCTTCTTGTATCCGGCCTTAATCGTTTCGCTTCTATTCAGACCTGTGATTTTCCTGTAACGCTTCTGCTTGAACCAAAGGTCATAACCATATCGGCCATCAGGGAGCTTGATGACTCGAACTTTACTTGTTCTTGCCATTGTTTTTCTCCTTGGTTTCTTGGATGTGCATTCTTATATCCTCTCAGTGAATTCTTTTAGATCCTGCTCCCGGACCCGCCAGCATCGGCCATCTCCCAACTTGATAGCTGGCAGCCGGCCGGAACGAATCCATCGAATAACAGTCCCCCTGGATACCGCCAATATCAAGCATATTTCCTTGACAGTGAGGAATCTGATCATTTCTCCTCCTTGATAATGATTCATTGTGATCTGCTATGATACATAATAATCTTTTATTGTCGATAAGTCAAGCTATTGGTTCATTTTGACAAGTATTCATGGTAAGATTTTTCTGATATGAGCTCGGAATATCTCACAAAAAAGGATCTTGGCGATTATCTGAAGATTAGTCCGGCAACCATCAATAGGCTGATGAAACAGGGCCTCCCGCACATCAAGCTTGAGCGTCGCGTCCTTTTCCGAAAGGCCGATGTGGACAAGTGGCTGGAATCGAAGATTGTCGTTAAGTAATTCTCTTAAGCACTTGCAGAGGGATTCACACAATTTGACATACACCCAGACGCTTGGCTATTATTACTATTAGTTTATAATCAGAAAGGAAAAAGTCAGATGGGGATTAAAACCAAGGTACTTATCGGAGATGAATGGGTTGAAGGTGAAGAAATTGAGTTTCGCCCAAAACAAGAGGATTGGAATACCTATGAACTTGAGGATGGATCAATCATAAGGTTTAAGGCCATAGTCACAAAAGTAATCCGAACGGAAAAACGCCACCCTGTTCGAAATGAGCCAATCTACTCTGTATCTTCTACGAATGTAGTTGAGGCCATTGTTCCTGATAAATTGAAAAGAAGCTAAAATGCTGTCTAATACTCTTACCCTTGACATACTTGGCTCAACATGGCCTGATGAGGGAAGGAACACTATGACAGAGACTCACAATTCTTCTAATATTACAGTCGTTGATTTTTCTCGCTCTCCCCAAAAGATATCAAAAAGGAAGAGAAAAATCGGCGAAAGAATTACAAATGAGATTCTTGCTAATTCCGTAGAAAAGCGGGAAATCTATGAAGGGTTGATGCAGATTAGGCGGGGAGAGTATGTTGTTTGGGAAAAAACGCGTCGCTAGTTATGAAGTTAGGCTTTCTAAACAGGCCAATACTTACTACCAGCACGCAGGGAAAAGAATACAAAGACAATTCGATAGAAAAATCTCGGGTCTTAGCAAGGATCCGAGGGTTGGATATCCACTTACTGGAGAACTTCAGAATATATATGCCGTTCAATCGGGCAAGTTTAGGATCGAATATTTGATTAATCAGCATGAGGGCGCTGTCGAAATAGTTAGAATAGGACCTAGGGGAGATGTTTATAAGAAATAGACTCAAGAAACGACTCCAGAGCTGCTTCAATTGAAAAGCGTTCAATTCCCCATAAACTTTGTTTCCCCTATTTAATCATCAAAAGCAAGGCAACCCTGCTCAGTAATACTCCCTGATGTATCCATATGCCTTATCAAAAAGCTCCTGGTCCTGATGCAACCTGTACTTGAAGAGCGTCTTGCGCAGCGCCAGCTTCACTTCCCGCTCACCGGCGTGTGTGTTCTGCCAACCGTCAAAGCGGACATAACGCACGATCTCATCAATGTCATTCACGACCCTCTCGACAATAATCGGTGTTTCGGAGTTCTTCGCTTCTTCAAACAGCTCAGTCAGTGCGGCTTTTCCTTTGGCTTCACGTTCTACCGGAGGCTGCGTTCGTTCTATCACAACAACGTCACGGGCAAGATTCAGCAGTTCTTTTAAAAACTCCACACTCGTCATTAGCCCCCGTTCATGCTTCTCTTTCAAGTTTTCCAACCGTTCACCCAATGGCTTGAATCGGGGATCATGCAGACGCTTCCTGAGCCAGCGAGAGACTTTAATTTCGATCTCTTTGGCTTTTCTATTGGGGTCTGAGCCCTGTAAAACAGCTTCAAGAAGCTCTGCATCAAAAACGAGCGTTTCGAGATCATCGCGAATGGCATCGACATGGACGTGCTCGTGTATCAGCTCAATTGTCTTGGCACCCAGGGCGTGCCAGAGAAGTCGCCCGCTGCCGGATGACGGCTTCAATGACTCATAGACTTGAGACAGCCAGCGATAATCGGTCTCATATCGGCTGAGAACCGGATCAGGTGAAATCGCCTCCCAGAGACGGCTCAAGTAACTGAAGTCCGCTGCATAACGATCGCGCATATCGTTATTGGGCACACAGTCCTGGGCGGCAATCAAACCTTCGTATCCCGTCATAGTGCGGTCCACCCCGGCGAAATATGCAAGGCACTTCTGAACAGCTTCGGGAAGTTTCGCCTTGAGTTCACTGATATTCGCGACGACGCGAGTGATACCTTCTTCGTCAAATTGAATCGCCTGGGCGACATCGTCAAATACGCCGAGATAATCGACGATCAGTCCATGGGTCTTTGTTTCTCCGTAGGGCCGGTTGGTCCGGCAAATGGCTTGGAGAAGCGTGTGATCCCGAAGAGGTTTGTCGAGATACATTGTTTGCAGAATAGGCGCATCGAAACCGGTGAGCAATTTAGATGTCACAATAAGCATTTTCAGAGGATCTGCCGGATCACGGAATCGGTCGAGCAGGATTTCCTCCGCATCCCGGTCCCGGTCATAAGCGGCATACTTGCTTTCTCCGCTGTTAACCGTCATAACGATGTCGGAGACCTCTGTCGGCAGATACTCATCCAGAGCTTTCTTGTACAGAACGCAGCTTTCCCGATCGAAAGTCACCACCTGAGCACCGAATCCGGCCGGGGCCACCTTTTCCTGGAAATGCCAGGAGATGTCCGCACATATCTTCTGGACGCGCTCCGGCGACTTGACTAAAACAGCCATTTTCGCTGCAGTCTTGGCGAGTTGATCCCTGTCGAGATCGGTGAGATGTCCGGTAAGTTCTTTGAATGCTTGGTCAATCGCTTCTTTATCAATATGCATCTCAAGCATACGCGGCTCGAAATGCAGCGGTTTGGTGGCGCCGTCCCGGATGGACTCCTCAAAGCCATAACGGCTCATATATCCCGCATCATCCTCTTCAGCCCCGAAGGCATAGAATGTGTTTCGATCGGCACGATTGATCGGCGTCCCGGTCAGACCGAACAGGAATGCGTTCGGCAGTGCCTCGCGCATCTTCCGCCCTAAATCCCCTTCCTGGGTCCGGTGCGCTTCGTCCACCATGGCGATAATGTTGCTTCGAGGGTTGAGGATGCCCTCAGCCTCGCCAAATTTAAATATCGTCGTGATGATTATCTTACGCACATCCTGTTCCAATAAACGGTGTAGTTCCGCCCGACTGTCTGCCTTAATCAGGTTTGGTGTATCGGCGGCATAGAACGTGCTTGAGATCTGGGTGTCGAGATCAATTCGATCCACCACGATCATGACTGTTGGGTTTTTCAAGGCCGGATGCAGGCGCAGCTTACGCGCCGCAAAGAGCATCAGAAGCGACTTGCCCGAACCCTGGAAATGCCAGATTAAGCCCTTCTTAGGATACCCGGCCACCACACGCTCGACGATTTTGTTTGCACCGTCGTATTGCTGATAGCGAGAAACAATTTTAATCCGCCGCTTCTTCTTGTCCGTTGCATAACAGGTGAAGTTAGCCAGAAGATCGAGCAATACATGAGGTCGCAGAAGAGAATCCACTCCCCTTGCTACCTGTTCAAGAACCGGCGTTTTAACCTCAGATTCAATACGCCATGGACCCCACAGCTCCACAGGCAGCCCAATGGATCCATAGCGGAATTCCTTGCCTTCTGTAGCGACCGACAACAAATTCGGCACAAATAGTTCCGGCACATTACGCTCATAGTCATCATGAATCTGAATAGCCCCGTCCAACCAGCTCTGACTGGCCCGGACCGGAGTTTTCGCTTCAATCACCACTAATGGAATACCATTGATCAACAAGACCAAATCCGCCCGCTTTTCCGACGCACCCGCCCGGAAAGTGAATTGCGTTGTGACGACAAATTCGTTCTGCGCCATGTCGACAAAGTCGAGCAGCCGGATTGTGACATGCTCGTCGTTCTTTCCAAAGGGCATAGACCGCTCACCTGTCAACCACGCGGCAAACTCCTCATTAGCCTTGACCAGTCCGTCACTTCGCACGCCCAGGATTATGGCGCGTAGCTTGTAAAGGACATCGTCTGCTCGATCAGGCCGGGCTGCGATTTCCGGATTCAGCCGGATTAAGGCCTCACGCACCCAGGGCTCAACCAGGACATCTTGCGGCTGCCGTGGCACGTCGGCGGGCGGCGCAAACATCCACCCGAGACCGCCATAGTCCGCGTCTGCTTCGGCCATCATGCCGTGCCTCGGTATCCGCGTCCCGCGAGCCAGCCGGTCGCGGATGTAGGCTTCGATGGTGTTGGATTCGGTGAATGTCATCGCACGCACTCCATCATGCCCATCAACTCCGATGCAAGCTGTCGAGCAGCACACATCTTTCGTTTCACCGCCTTGCGGCATGCGACAATCGTTTCCTGTTGAACCACGACTTCGCGTTGGGTCACTACAGGCGGAAACGGGATGACCAGATTGCCGACGATCTGCTGATTGACCAGAGGTTGTGCACCACCCGACCGAAAACGGTTCAGACGCAAGCCGGTCAGGCAGAGCGCCACGTAGCCAACGTCAGCAGGTTTCTTCAGTTCGCTCATGAACAGGGCGTTGTCACTTACCCACGCGGGCTCATTGACCAAGTGGACAGCACCACAGTACTCACCAACTCGACCAATCACTATTGTTTGATGGGGCACCGCATCCATCGGGGTCGTCGTATAGCCAGCAATGCCGTTACCGCCGAGGACGGGCACAGGATTCTCACCACTCCGCGCCTTGGGTAACTGTGAAACAAGAATGCCGTCTCCACTTCGAAAACGGGCGATGTCTGAAATCCGGCATGTTGGGCAGTTGCTCCGCGATAGGACATCAGCCCCAAAAGATAGCCCCAGTCGTTCTAAGGCTTCGAGTGATAGGTGCAGTCTCTCAGTCAAACTGCAGCATGCTCCCAACACCTCCGCAATCCGCCGCTGCTCGTATAGCGGCGGCAGGGCGAACTCAAACTTAGCCAGACTTGACCAGTTGGTCCTCGGCGAAAGAGACCCAGCCGACGTCCCAATCGCATACTCAAAAAAGCGGTCGGTTAGGCAGATGAACGGCAGCAATTCGGGCAGGAGGCTTTTCGAATCGGCAGATTCCAGAACATAGATGTCACCGGAACAGACGCCGTCGAAATCGGCAACAGCCAATTTCCGCTGATACGCCCGCCGTTTTCCGAATAGGACGTGCCCAGCGCGGAATACGTTCGTGAACGTGGTCCCGTCAGCGGCATTTCCCCACTGTCGAATCTTCAGGTCGCCGGGAGAAAGATGCTCAAGCCCCACATAGCGGTCAAATCCGTTTTCCACAGGCCTGCTGGATCGTTCACGGCAAAGCCGCACAACATCCCCGAACGCCACCCGTGTCCACCCTCTCTTGAGCTTCTCAAGCATCGTCTGTCTCCCCGACAACGACGCCGTCCAGCATCTCTACCAAATCGTCCATTTGAAGCCAGAACTCGCGCCCGTTGGTTTCGAAGGTTTCCCATATCTGTTTCAAGTCTTGTCCGTCTCTGTCGTCTTTCTCATTGATGTTCTCGGCTGGCCGTACATAACGCGGAATGGAGAGGTTTCCGTCCTTCTCCAGAATCTCCTCCGTGCTCGCAACCTTGGCGAAGCCCGGCTCATCCGCGAATGCCTTGTACGCCGCCAGAATGCGCGCCTGATGCTCTGCCTTTAAAAAACTTTGCGCCCGCTCGCGGGCCACTTCCCGCACCGCGTCAATGAAAAGAACTTTGCCATGGCGGGCCGGCGACTTTTGAGTTCGACATATAACCACGCATGCTTCCATCGGCGAATTGTAGAAAAGGTTCGGCCCCAGCCCCAGCACACACTCCAGCAGGTCAGCCTCCACCAGCTTACTCCGCATGTCGGCCTCTTCGTTACGGAAGAGCACTCCGTGGGGGAAGAGAATAGCACAACGCCCTGTCTTCGGATCCAGGCTCTTGAGAATGTGCTGGAAGAAGGCGTAGTCGGCGCGTCCCTGAGGAGGTGTTCCGAGAAAGTTACGCCCCCATGGATCATTCTGCCACGCCTCGCGGTTCCATTTCTTAATCGAGTATGGCGGATTGGCGAGAATGACATCAAACGTGCGTAGACGGTCTTTTTCAGTGAAGGATGGGTTACTGAGGGTGTTGCCGGCTGCAATCTCAAAGTCTTCCACACCATGCAGGACCAGGTTCATGCGGGCGATAGCCGCTGTGATTTGGATAAGCTCTTGTCCGTAAAGACCGAGTGTGCGCACATCGCCGCCCCGGCGCTTCACCTCTGCCAGCGCGGAGATGAGCATGCCGCCTGTACCGACTGTTGGATCGTAAATTCGCTCGCCTATCTTGGGTTCGAGCATTTGAGTCATCAAGTGCACCAATGTTCGATTGGTGTAAAATTCCTGGGCCGTATGACCGCTGTCGTCGGCAAATTGTTTGATCAGGTATTCATAGGCGTTGCCAAGCTCGTCCTCAGGAACGGCCGATAAACTCAATGCCTGCTGTGAGAAGTGCTCGATCAGATTTTTCAGTGTCTCGTCGGGCATCTGTGCCTTGTCCGTCCATGAGGCATTGCCGAAAACCCCAGTCAGCCTCGGTAAGTTCGCCGCCTCAATGGCACGGAAAGCATTGAGCAACGCACGACCCACATCACGCGAAGCGGAACGGACATCAGACCAGTGCGCGCCGTCAGGGATAGTAAAGCGATCATTGGCCGTGGCCCGAGCATAATTTTCGTCCTTTGTCTCCTTCAATGCGATCTCATATTCCTCATCCCAAACATCGGAGAGCCGTTTGAAGAAGAGGAGTGGAAAGATATATTGTTTATAGTCGCCGGCATCGATCAGGCCCCGCAACAAGTTTGCAGCGCCCCAAAGATAGGATTCGAGCTCCCTTTGTGAGATTTGCCCCGTCATTTATTCAATACCTGTCGGAACCAGAGGATAGCCGCTTCTCCTTCTTTGCGCTTGACATCATCTACAGCGCGACTGTGGCGGATACTGTTTCTCAACTCTGCCAATTGATCGAACTTGATATTAAGGGTTTCCTTGTTTGCGAATCGAGATTGGAACTCATGCCAGGTGACCTGGGACGTGATAATCTCCTGAAGATCCCGAAGATCCGCAAATTCCAGCTTTGCCTTAAGGGCATGGTAGTTTTCCAAATCAATCGCGGCATTCTTCTTGGCTGCTTTTTGGATTTTTTCATATATTTTTTGGGCGATGTGCTGTGGCAAACGCCCTGGCTCATTGCCTAAAGTATCGATAATACACTTGCGCAAGTCTAACTCGGTTTTTTCGACATTCTGGTCGAGTTCTCTAAGGGATGGCGAGAGATCGAGACGTTCCTTGATCAATAGATTCTCTACGGCTTCAAGAATGGTTCGTTGGCGTTCTGTGATGAACGCATCATAGTCATCGGGACCGAAAGGATCACGTAAGAGAATATCCATTGCAAAAGAAGAAATAAAATGCGACTCAAGAATGGCCCGGACTTGTGTCTCACTGTTGTCGGCAATTAGATCTGGAAGGTATTCATTCGGAAGTCGATTGCGTATGATTTTTCGGTTTGTTTCAGCCGTTAAAGGCGTACGGTTGAGTATGGTATGAACAGCAATTCCCTTAAGCAAGTCCGTCGCCCGAGAAATAGGCACAATATGGTGGTCATCCAGGTCGCCGTACTGAGGGACATTACCAGTCATCCAATCCCGAGCTCCTTGAATAACCAAAAGATTAAATATTCCGTTATATACGGATGTTCCCTTTTTTGTCTCTTTCTTCAATTCCAAGCTGCGGAAGCGGTCATGAAACTCATGAAGCAACGCCGGTGTGGCATCCTCATCGTCCATCCATGCCCGAATATCGATGAAGTCGCGCGCGCTTGTCGATTCGACGGACCCGGAATATCGATTGATAAAAACAGAGGCCCAGTACCAGTGCCGAATTTTCCGCTGTGCATTCAGTTGTTGGTTTGCAGGAAGATCCTTACAGGCTGCCTGCAGAGCGGCAAAAACCGGGAGTATGGACACGTAGGGCAAGTACTGCGACGAACTCACGCCGAATTCATGCGGATGTTTTAACATATTGATACTGTCTTCAAGAGAGTTAACGGCATGACTCCACTTCTTCTGGAACTCCTTAATATCAGAGATCAAGATCTCTTTTCTGATCTTGCCGTCATCATCGCGAATTTGTTTTTCCTGTCCGGGAAGAAGGTAATACAAGTACTTGGGTGAACAGTAAGATTGGCATAAGATGGACATGATCTGAAGGACATAGACATTCATCTTTCCTGAGTCCACAAATTCCAGGCGCGGCGCGGCTTTCCTCCACATAAGCTTCAGTTGAAGTCCTTTTGGCTTCAGGAGAGCGTTCATAAGGTCAAACACGTCCAGGCGGATACCTTTGCTGTTAATCTGGGTAAAGATGTCGCAAACCTTATCTACGGCCAGATCCTTATCCAGCTCGATATAGGAAATCTGGTATTGTTCCGTGATCCCTTTCAGATGAATACTAAAAGATTTAGCGTTTTGTTCGTTGAGTTTCGCCTTTTCCAATGCCGAAACATCTCCATTTCTCTCGGCTTGCATACGCGCTTCTTTCCAATAATTCTCATAACCCTGTGCCCAGTTTGCGAGAGCCCAACCGCCCGTCCCGACAATGGAAAGAGGGAACAGATGTTCGGCATACTGGGCTTCAGGGCTACCAAGGATTTTGGCAAGCCTGCGAGAAAGCCACTCGTAATGAAAGGCCACATCGTATTCTTCGTTTATAAATTTCTCGACATTTACGAAGAAAACGGCACGATTGGCGCGTTTTGGCAGTGGCACGTTCGGCGCAACAAAAGCATAATAAAGCGCAGTCAGACGCTGTTGCCCGTCCAGAACAATATGTTCAGGTTCGCCGAAACCACAGTTCCAGGCCTGCTGACCGGTTTTATCTTTAAACCCATAAATAATCTCGCAAGAGAGAGCATCGAAGTTTTCTTTTTTTCCCTTCCAGAGCAGGAGGCTGCCGATATAATAGTCAAGGAAGATCGATCGCATAAGTTCCTTGATATCCCAAGGCCTCCACTCAAAATCGCGTTGGAAGTCGGGAATAACAAAGCGGCCTTCCTTAAGTCGTTCGACAAGCGCGTTCAAGCTGATGTGGTCCGGTTTCTGTGCATCTTTCATTTAAGCCACCCTCCCGAGGTCAGTACATCCCTGAGACGATCCTCTGCAGCACGGGCTTCGGCAAGAGCTTTCTTGAAAGCAGTCACCGCTTCCGGCAGCGGTGGGATATCCTCGCCGACGGAAGGCATTACGTAACGTGAGATATTCAGAGTCCAGTCTTCGGCTTTGATCTCTTCCAGGCCGACGACCCTGGCCCGATTCTCGACATCCCTGAACTCTTTTATCCATTGGACAATCTGTTTTGCATGTTCTGGATCTAAGTAATTCTGGGCACGGCCCTTTCTCATCAGCCCTGAGGCATCGACAATAAAGACCTTGCCTTCGCGAGATGGAGGCTTCGCTCCGCGCAGAATTACCACGGCCGGAGCCAGCCCGGTTCCATAGAAAATGTTCGGCGCAAGTCCGATAACGACCTCGAAAAGATCCCTCTCCAGGAGTTTGCGCCGAATTTGTCCTTCGGCGCCTTTCCGGAAAAGCGCACCCTGCGGAAGGACAACAGCCATGCGACCCGTTCGTTCAGCCATGGATGCCACCATATGTTGAACCCAGGCATAGTCGCCGTAACTCTCGGGCGGAAGACCAAATGCGGCACGTCCCCAAGGATCGGACTCCCAGATCTCCCTTCCCCATTCCTTTAGAGAAAACGGCGGATTGGCAATCACACAGTCGAAAGTGGCCAAGCCCCCTGTACTTGAATCCGTAAATGCGGGGTTACGAAGGGTATCCTCTCGAACAATCCGGAAGTCTTCGATGCCGTGAAGCACAAGATTCATTCGGGCAATCGATGCAGTTGTGAGATTTTTCTCCTGGCCATAGAGCTTGCCAAAGAACGTTCGAGGATCGCCACCCGCACGCTTGACGTGCTCAATCGCTGCTAACAACATGCCTCCGGTTCCACAAGCGGGGTCATAGATGCTCTCGCTCTCCTTTGGGTCAAGGATATCGATCATCATGCGAACGACACTGCGCGGTGTGTAGAATTCACCGGCCTTTTTACGCTTTGTGATGTCGGCAAATTTGCCAATCAGGTATTCGTAGGCATTGCCGAGTATGTCGGAACTTGCCTCTGAATTGCCGAGTGAAACCTCAGAGAGACCTTCAATGAGATCCTTGAGAATCTCATCGGTCAACATTTCACGGTTTCCCCAATCAGCGGCGCCGAACACACGATAAAGGGTGTCGGGATTGGCCCTTTCGATCTCTCTCATTGCGCGCGAAAGAGCGGCCCCGACATTGGCCGGAGTTTCGCGGACATCACGCCAGTGACAACCTTCAGGGACATTGAAACGATGGACCTCGGGAAAGTTGACGGGATCAGCATCTCCAAAAAGCTTGGCGGCCTCGGCCTGTTCTTCATCCCAAACATCGCAGATGCGCTTAAAAAAGAGCAGCGGTAGGATATAAGCCTTCCAATCGGTGCGGTCGACGGCGCTTCCTCGAAGGATTTCCGCACAGTTCCAGAGATGGGATTTAAGGTTTTGCAGAGTTAGCGACATTTCGTTTTATTCTCTGTTATGTAGCTGAGGAATTGCGAACCCAGAAACCCCGAAATATCCCCACTCAACATAGCTGGAAATTATCACAGCATTCGAGAGTATGTCAAAGTAAAACTCTGCCAGGCTATATCTTTGAAGATGGAAATCCCCGAAAACTAGGAATCAAATATCACCAATAATTTGGTTATGATCTTGATATTATTGGTTTTAAGATGTATTTTAATAATAAAGGCAGATGATAAATGACCAATCAATATAAGAAAGTCGCAAAGCCCACCGATAATCTCCCTGCGAAGTTCGAGGATCGACTCTCAGATGTGTTAACGACAGACAGGCAGAAGGCCTTCCTCAGAAACAGGATGGCTGGGATGAACAAGCGTCAAGCGGCAATCCAGGCTGGCTATGCTCCGGCAACTGCAAATATCGTAGCCAAGAAGATAACCGATAAGCTCGCCAGCAACAGACATTTCATTGAAGAAGCCCATCGGCAGGGCTTGACGGTCGAGGCCATCATTGGCGAACTTAAAAGGGGCGTAACTGAAGCTATGAATCCCCAGCACCCTGACCAGCCCGATAATTTTAACCGACGCTATTACACGGATATGGCCATAAGACTATTCGGCGCCTATGCACCCACAAGAATGGATATCGAAGTCGATAAAAGGGAGATTATTGTACATATCACCCCGGAGACAATTGAAAAGATTGCGCAGTGTCAGCAACTGATGGGGCAGGATGAGGCTGATTGTGGTGATGACGAATGTCCTTTTTGATTTTATTGCATATAAAAGCATAAAAGGTTTTTTTGATTGAATACTCGATTTTAGAATATAGATTGCTACTGGCGCTGTTGTTGTTCACCAAGTGGTATGACGAATACTGGTTAAGATGCGTGTCTCTTTATGAAAAGTAGCAGAGATTTTCCAGCCGGACCGCTGCTGGCCAGTTGCTACAATTGCTCCCGCGCCAACTGGACTTGCTATACTCAAAGTAGACCCAACTACCTCGAAGCCCCCTGTAACTACGAAGATTTCGTCTCCTTCAAAAGTTGATATCGGCTCCCCCCATGTAGCAAGAGCATCATCAAACTTCACTTTATTCACCCAAGACTGTAACTGGCTATCTAGGCTTAATTCTGACTATGGTGTTTCTTTATAATCAATGCTTTTACACCCGACTAATAAGATCGCTATGGCAATAAGCCATGATATTTTCCTATACATATTACCCTCCAACCAACATGAGGTTTTTATATCACAACTGAAAAATTGAACCAAATATATTAATTTTGCCTTCAAGTTAAATTTTTTCTCGTTGACAGTCTTATATCTTGGGTGTTATCTATGCTTGGGGTTAACATTTCTAAAACTTTTAACTAAGCTTTTTTGGAGGGGAAAAGATGGGCAAAAAGAGCAAATCTACTTTCTTTATTGCACGTTGTGCTATGGGTCTTCTTATTTTTTTCACAATTATCATTCTCACAAGTACAAGCTCATTTTTATCCTCTGAGGTTATCACTGAAGAGGAAGCGACGCCCTCATTAGCACCTCTTAATAAAGAATTTCTGAAGTACCTAAAAGATCCTAGCCTGAAATTATTCTCCCGATACACGGATGATGGCTATCCTCTGGGGCTCATCCCTTCCCCTCACGATGTTTCCTATTTTCAGGAAATGCCGACTACGAAAATCGAAGGCCTTCCCTCTTATTATGACCTTCGGGGAAGGAACAAGCTTACACCCGTAAAAGATCAGGGAAACTGCGGTTCATGTTGGGCTTTTGCTACTTTTGGATCTCTCGAATCTTTTTTATTTCCTGTTGAAAACTGGGATTTCTCTGAACAAAACCTTATTGACAACCATGGTTTTGACTGGGGGCCATGTGATGGAGGAAATCTTTTAATGGCGGCCGCATACCTAACACGTTGGAGTGGTCCTATTGATGAGAAAGATGACCCATATATATACGCGGCGGAGAAAAAACATGAGATAAAAAAGCATGTCCAGAATATTATCTATATTCCTCCAAAAAACAATTCCTTAGACAATGACAGTATAAAACAAGCTTTGATGAATTATGGTGCTTTATATACAAGTATGTTTTGGAAAAGCAGCTGCTACAACTCTTCAAATATGGCATATTACAATCCGGCCTATAAAGAGGGTGGACATGCAGTCTGTATTGTTGGCTGGGATGACAACTTCAATAGGAATAGATTTAATACAATACCACCGGGAAACGGTGCCTTCATAGTAAGAAATAGTTGGGGAAGAAACTGGGGAGATTCCGGATACTTCTACGTGTCATACTACGATGAGTATTTTGCTAGCAGAGGAATGAATGCAGTCTTTACATCTGAAGATCCAGCTAACTATGACGTTATCTACCAATATGATCCTCTCGGAAAAACATCGAGCATGGGCTATAATTCAAATACAGCATGGTTTTCTAATATATTCACCTCTACAACGACATATCCGCTCAAAGCAGTTAGTTTTTATACAGGGTCAACTCAAAACAGCTACGAGATTTATGTCTATAAGAATGTGTCCGATGGTGAACCTACAAGCGGAACCTTATCTGCAACAAAATCAGGAAAGCTCTTTTCTCCGGGGTATTTCACAATTCCGCTTGACAGAGCTGTTGCATTAACAATTAATCAAAAATTCTCTGTAGTAATTAAACTTAAGACAGACAACTATAATTATCCAATTCCCATTGAAACTCCTCTCCAAAATTATAGTAGTAAGGCTCGGGCCAACCCGAGAGAAGGTTTTGTTAGTAGAAATGGTACTGAATGGAGCGATCTACATACATCCTGGAGTTGGTCGGAGAATTATAGTGTCTGTTTAAAAGCATTTGCTAAAAAAATCGACATGTTTCACTTGACGATTCAGGCCGAGTCAGGTGGCACGTCAGACCCTCCGCCAGGTGTACACTCTTATGTGCCGGGTGAAGATGTAACGATTACCCCAATCCCTGACATCTATCACATCTTTACTAACTGGAGCGGCAGCGCATCAGGAAGCTCGGGACCGCTCACGATCACAATGGACTCCGACAAATCAATAACCGCTCATTTCCGCTTTATCCATCCACCGCATGCCTCGGGCAGGAAAGTTCTGAATCGAACTTTTTCACAAGCTGAATACATTAATATTCTTTCCTGGCAAGCGAATTCAGCCAATGCCGGCTTGAATATCATTAAATACAAAATATATTCCTTTGTTAATGGAGCCCCTTCTCTTCTCACGGAAGTCGCCGCCGATGTGAAAGAGTATTACCACCGCAATGCCGGAAAGGAACGGCTGGATTACCGGATTGTCGCCATTCACAGCTCCGGCCGCGAGGGCGCTCCGGCACATGTTATGGTTCAATAAAGGGGAATTTATCATGCTGACAACAAAAAACAGCTTGCTTAAATCTCTCGCAGCGGCAATCGTATGGCTGTTGCTTTCTCAGACCGCTTCTGCCGGAGAAGGCCTGAAAATCCGTATTTTAGGCATGGGTGCACCCGTTAGACAAGCCCCTGATACAACAGCACGCTTTATTCTTATTGCACAAAAAGGCCAAGTTTTTGAAGTCGTGGAAAAGCTAGAAAACTGGTATCTTATCAAACTCCCAAACTCTCAAGAAGGCTATGTACATAAATCTGTCGCCGAGGAACTTGTTGAAGTTGATGTGCCGAAAGTTGAAACACCGGAGAAGACTGTCGCCGAAAAAGCTATCCCGGTTGTTGAAAAACCGGCCCTTATTGTTGAGGAAAAGGCTGAGCCGGTAGTTGAAGTCCCAGAGAAGATGGTTGCTGAAAAACCGAAAGCACCGCCTGAGATAACAATTATCCGCCCAGCACCAAGTGCAGATAAAATTGCAATGCTTATGGCACGATTCGGATATTTTGTTGCCTCTGATTCCGCATTTAATGAAATCTACGAAAACGGGCCTGTATTTGGAGGCGAATTGCGTTTAGGTGGAAGAAAGGTTGCAGGATGGCTTGAAGGCGGTTACCGAGAGCACAAAGGCAAGTTCTCCTTCACTGGAGAAAAGACAAAAGTCAATGTCATAGGCGTTGAATTGGGTGTGCTTTATCGTCTATCCACCGGGACATTCCAGCCCAATGTAGGAACCGGAGTTGGATATTACATGTTCAATGAGAAGAATGCGCCTCTTGGCGAGGCCAAGGAGAATAAAATCGGTTTTTGTGGAATTGCAGGGATATCCATAATCCCAACGAAAGACTTGGTCTTGGATCTCCGGTTAAAATACTACACCTGCAAAATGAGACCGGCTGATTTTGATATTGAGATTGGCGGTCTGAGCCTGGATCTGGGAATTGGGTTTAGCTTCTAGGCGTCATCGCACCATACATTTTCTTAATCATTTTTTCTACTGAGAAAGATTTTTATTGTGCACCGCATATGTCAGATAACATATATTGCATTTACTTTTGGAGACTTGATTGCTCAAGCGGCTAACTGAAGAGGGTTAGGATGAGCCCAAAATTGCGAACGAATCTTGACACGACCTTCTTTTCATGTCACATAAAGGGTGAAATCCATGAAAAAACACATATTTCTATTATCTGGAATCGCTCTTTTCTTGATGGGCTGTGCCTTAACTGATATTAAATCTGTTTCAAGCTTTGATTCCGAGAAACGGCAATATTCGAAGATCCTAATCCTATCTTCATTTCAAGACCTGAGATATAAAGATGTTATCGAATCCGCGTTTCAACAAGCGTGCTTAAGAAATAATATTTTAGCTGCAACTGGTTCAGAAATATTACCTCCGGTTAGAGAATATTCCCAAGATGAAATAACAAAAAGATTTAGAGAGAGAAATATCGAAGGATTACTTATCGTAGCTCTTCAAGAATACTGGGAATCATCTGTAGCTATGCCAAGTATAACGACGACAACTGGAACAGCCGTCCTTATTGGAAACATTTTAAACTATTCAGAGCAACAACAGTCTTTACCTGAATTAGTTTTCACAATGCCAAATGCAAATTTTGACAGCAGGTTTTTTGACGGAGAGACAGGTCAGGCTGTTTGGCGAGCTACATCCCTATCTGCTGGAGATGTTTTTTCAGATTTTTCAAGTTTAGCAAAATCTCTTGCTGCAACTACTGTAGCCAAGCTCTTAAATGATAAGATCCTCATCCCGTCTCTCGCCAATTCTTCAGCAATCAGCAGCAGCTACATGGCGCCACCGAAAAGCCTCACGGAAGCTCTTACTTTGTACAATGAATTCTATATAAAGGGTGATTACCCAAGTGCTATATCGGGACTGTCATCCCTGAAACCATATCTTGATCAATATGAAACAAGAGGAACTGATAGGCTTCTTCTATCAAAAATCTATTTCTTATGGGGGTCATGCTTTATCAAAGCATATAATCGACCAGATCTTGCCGTCCTTCTTTTCGAAAAAACTTTGAATCAAAATCCTGACTATCGGCCAGATAAAAGCTTATTTGACACAACGGTAATTTCTTTGTACGAAAAATATAAAAATGATTTTTGGGTTCCTAGGATTGCTCTTAAGGAAAAAGAATTAAGCGAAAAGAATGAAGCCCAATCTAAAGAAATTGGGGCTAGAGAAAAGGATATTGCTGACAATGTTAGAAGGGGAGAACAGATTAGGATAATAAAATCCGGAGCAACCTTAAGAGTCCAGCCGGATTTTCAAAGCCTAATAATAAGAGAATTGCCCGTTGGTGCCCTTTTAGAATTTGACGATATTTCCGGAGAATGGGTAAAAATTAAGCTTCCGCCTAACAGCGATGGATTTGTTATTGTTGGATATATTCATGTTCTCTATGTAGAGCCGAATAGATAACCAGAATAGATTTCTCGCCTATATGGTAATTTTTTTAGCTTAATCTTAAATGAAACTCGGCCAAACCCAAGAAAGGTGATTAATAACCTTAAAAAGCTTTTTAACGCCTTTAGAAAAACTTTTAGAAATTATTAGAGACATTTGGTAATAAACCCGTCACCCGGGCCAGGGGCATTGTTCCCATACCCCCGCTGGTTCAAATCGGCTCGCCCCCTGCCCCCCCTCCCCCGGTCTCCCCTCCATAATACGCGCATGCGCTGTGCCCAGACCGGAGCTTGAAACTGTCGGCCGCCATGTTGATAGAATGTGGAGGTGTAAATCCATGAACAAGGAGCCGAGGTTGTTTGAACCGGGTGAAGACCTGGAAAGGATTTGGCTTGAGCGGGCCGGGCCGGATCTCTTGGCTGCACTCAGGCGGATCTTTGACCCGACTTTCGCCAATAGCTTTATCGGCAACTCGGAACTTATTGTATATCATGATGATAGCTCTTATCTTGGTGTAGTACCTAAATGGCCTCAGGATCAAGCTTCAGGGCCGTTAGGAGCTCGCGTTCGGTGCTCTCCAGGAGGCAG